>NZ_JBSSDI010000009.1:0-88047 GCF_054060575.1 Thermostichus sp. MS-CIW-15
CTGGTTTACCAGTCCGTTGAAGCAGCAACTCCGAGAAGTGATTCTCGGAAGCTCCCGTCTACAGCCCGTCAGGGCTTAGCGGGAGAGGATGTCACGTTTCGGCGTGATTTGGAGTAGCTATATCAAGCTGGGGCTGAAGATGGCGGCGGGATCAAACTGCTGCTTCAGCTTGCGCATTAGGGTCGCCGTCGGGCCGAAATCGTGGGCCAGAGCTGTCTTCAGGGCTGCCGGTGCCTCCAGCAGCAGGAGAAACCCGCCCACCGACTTGAGGTGGCGCTGTAACTGTAGCAGGGATCCCACCTCAGGCTGGGAGATCCAGGCTCGCCCCAATCCACAGCCGCGATGCAGTTGCACCTGAGCGTCGGGAAATAGAGACTGAAACTGCTCTAGAGTAGCCAGGCTCTGGCTAGGCAAGCAGCCGAACTTGGCCAACACCATCCCCGCACGGCGGGAGGGCAGAGGCGGGGCTTCAGGTCTTGCCTCTTGCCAGCTCAATCCTGCAGGAGCTAGCTGTTGCACCTGGGTCATCTGTTGGGCAATTACCCGCTCGGAGCCGTGGAAATGGAGGCAGAGCTGGGGCCCTTCTGCCTTCAGCCAGAGATCCACCCCCACCGGGCTGACCGGCGCCCTCAGCACCTGCCGAGCCAAGGCTTCCAAATCGGGCAGGGATCCTGTAGCCACCAAAGTTGCTTGGGCTGCCGGCAGGGGATAGAGCCGTAGGGTCGCCTGCGTCAGGATCCCCAAACTGCCCAGGGATCCGGCGAACAGTCTCGTCAAGTTATAGCCGGCCACATTCTTAACCACCCGCCCACCCGCTTTGGCCACCTCCCCATCGGCCCGTACCCAGGTGATGCCCAGCAGCAAATCGCCGATCCCACCGTAACGCCAGCGCAGCGAGCCCGTATCGGCCGTGGCGACGATGCCCCCCACTGTGGCCCAGTCAGGGTAAAGGGAATCCACCGGCCACCATTGCCCCCGCTCTGCCAAGATGGCTTGTAGCTCCGCTAGGGTCATACCGGCCTCCACTGTCGCCGTTAGGTCGGCAGCCGCATGGTCGATCAAGCGGCGCAGCCCACGGGTACTGAGGATGAGATCCACAGCCTCCAAGCGAGGAGCCCATCCCCACTTGCTCCCCTGCCCGAGCGGCAGCACCTTCCGCTCGCGGCACTCTTTTAGGAGCTGCGCCAATTCTGGAACCGTCGAGGGAGTTTGGATGGGAATAGGAGCGGCCTGGCCGGAGAGAAAATCTGTCAGCGGCGGAGAAAAAGCCATCGAGAAGAGCTAAGCCCAAAACGCCGGCAACATCTGATCCCCTAGCTATCGGGATCAACTTGCCCAATTTCAGTGTAGGGGGCAAACTCCTCACCTGGGCAGCACAGCCACAGATGGGTACTTGATGAGGCTTAGAATGCAGCCAGCTTCCCAAGTTCCCTCGCCGGGAGCGGAGGGCTGAGAGGGGTCGCGGCAGCACGGGCTGAACTCAAGTAATCTGGCAGCCGCTCAAAATCTGTCAAATCTGTCTCCAATGAAACCAACCCAAGCTCAACTCGATGACGCGAAGATACTTGAAAAAAACAGAGCAACAGGATGGCGATTGCCCCTTTTTAGATGAAGGAAAAACCTCGATAAACCGGAAGAGCCGCAACTTAGATCGACAATTCCTGTTAACAGCGAGCTAAGAGCTTAACTTGCTCCCCAAGTCTCGGCACCAGCAAATTAAACAGCAGATAGATGTAAAGATTTATATCAAAATTCGAAACTTCTTTGCGCGACGTGGTACTCTAACTTGTAAGTAAAGTTAAGCTTGGGTTAAAGCTATCAAATGCCTAAAGCTAAAACTGCCTGCAAGTAAGTCCGTAAGTAAGTATTTTGTCTGGTCTTGGCTAAAGTTTCCCTCTGCCATACTGTTTGCAAATTTTTCTGACTGCAATTTAAGGTTCGGTTATCCCCTGACACCGACATGGTGCAAGACTTGCGCTCTTCATCGGGATCCCTGGAACAGTGCTTTGGCCAGATGCCACTCTTGGTCGGGTTCGACAGCCCCCTTGCCGAGGTTCTCTCCCTGTTGGCGCAAAAGAATGGCTCCCGGCCCTACGCCTTGGTGGTGGATGCAGGCCGAGTGGTGGACATTTTGACGGCTGTGGATTTGACACTCCCACCCAGGGGATTCTTACGCAGCCCAAAATGGACTCGCAAAGGCGCTGTCAAGACGCCCCTAGACAGTCCTTTGAGGCATAACCTCAAAGTTCTGCTTACTTCGGACTTAAGTTCCTCCAGGTTAGTTATTGCCGCGCGGGTTTTGCACCGCAGTAGGTTGTTTTCCTGGAGAAGCTCTGTACTAACTATAACAAAGAAGCAACTAAAGTGGCTCAAGGGCTTTTCCGCCCCGTCCTCAAGTACGGGGCTACCAAGCTATCCTTTTGTGTTGCGGTGGGTGGCCAGCGACCGATCTTGGCAGGGATCCACCCTGGCTGAGGCGATGACCGCCCCTGTTGTAACCTTGGCCGCCGGCGACTACCGGGATCCGCTGGCGTTAAGGATCCCCCTTTTGTCTATTGGCCCCCGGAGGAGATGGAGAAGATCGCCACCGCCTTCGCCCAGGGGCTGGCTCAGGGTCGGCCCCCGCAGGGTTGGGAGCTGACCTTTATGCGTCGCAACGGCGAGCGGTTTCCGGTGCGGATTTTGGATGCCCCCTGGCAGGATGCCCAGGGGAAGGTAATCGGCATTGCCAGCGTACAGGATTTGACCCAGGAAAAAGAGTTGCAGAACCCACAACAAAAACGGCAGCACTCGCTGCACGATCAGCCAGATCTGTTTCAAAACCTCTTTGAGCAAGCCCCGGTGGGCATGGCAGTTACGGATGCGGCGGGGCAGATCGTCAAGGTGAACGAGAGCTTTTGCCAGCTCACCGGCTACACCGAGGCCGAGCTCTTGAGCATGAATTACGCCGACCTCACCCACCCTGAGGATCTGCGGCAGGAGGCAATCTATGTCGAAGAAATACGAGCGGGCCGCCGCCGGGGCTACCGCATGGAAAAACGCTACATCCGCAAAAGCGGCGAGATCCTCTGGGTTGACCTCTCGTCTTTTGTGGCGGAGACTCCCGACAAACAAATCTACGGCATTGCCTCCATTGTCGATATTACCGAGCGCAAGCGAGCCCAGGAGCAGGCTCAACTGCAACTCCACCAAGCCCGGCTGCTCAACCGCATCGCCCAAGGGATCCGGCAATCGTTGCAGGTGGAGTCCATCCTGGGTTTTGCCGTAGAAGAAGTCCGCCGTTTGTTGGATGTGGAGCGGGTGGTGATCTACCGCTTTTTCCCCAATTGGGTGGGCGAGATCGCCATGCAATCGGTCAGCCGGCCAGAGTTGAGCCTGCTGGGCCTGGTTATCGAAGATCAATGCTTTGTTAGCCAGTGGCACCAGGCCTATCAGCAGGGCCGCATTTCGGCCATTGAAGATATCGACACCGCCCCCATCCAGCCCTGCCACCGCGAGCTGCTGGCCGGTTTGGGGGTGCGGGCCAACTTGGTGGTGCCCATTTTGCAGGCGGCTGGCCCTGACGGCAAAGACAGCGAGCCGGCCCGCCTCTGGGGGCTGTTGATCGCCCACCAGTGCAGCGCCCCCAAACAATGGGATCCCTGGATGCCGGATTTTTTGCGACAAATTGCCGATCAACTGGGGCTGGCGCTGCAACAGGCGGAGCTGTTTGAGCAACTCCAAGCTGCCAACGCCGAGCTGCGCTACCAGGTGGAGGTGCGCAATGCCGAGCTGGCCCAGCGGGTGAGATACGAGCAACTGCTGCGGCTGATTGGCGACAAGGTGCGCTCCAGCCTGGACGAACAGGAGATCTTGGCCACCGTGGTGCGGGAGCTCACCCAGGCTTTCCAACTGGGCGCCTGCGGTGTGGCCCTCATCCATCCGGAGACCCAGACCTACACGCTGGCCTACGAAGCGGCGGGATCCCTGCCCCCCCTGGGCAAGGTCACTCTGCCCTTGGATCCCGTGCTTTTGCGCCAGCTCCGCCAAGGCCAGACCCTCTACCTCAGCACGGATCACCCGCTGCGGGGGCGCTGTACCCTGCTTGCCTGCCCCCTGGTTGTAGAAGAGCAAGAAAGGCAGCTTGTCTCAGGCACCGGCTCGTTGCTGGGCTTTCTCAAGTTAGTTCGCCTGCCCCAGGAGGGCTTTACCGAGGCCGAGATCCACTTTGCCGAGCAGGTGGCCACCCAGTGCAGCATCGCCATTCGCCAGGCCCGCCTCTACCAGGAAACCCAGGCTCAGCTCCAGCAACTGCAGCAGCTCAACGAGCTCAAAGAAGAGTTTCTCAGCATGGTCTCCCACGAGCTGCGCACGCCTCTGACCAGCATGAAAATGGCCCTGAAAATGCTGGAGGTGCGCGGCCTTTCCGAGGCGCAGATCCCCTATTTCAACATCCTCAAACAGGAGTGGCAAAAAGAGCTGGACTTGGTCAACGACCTGCTGGACTTGCAGCGGCTAGAGGCCGGCAGCCGCAGTCTGGAGATCGCCCGCTTCGAGGTGCGCGAGTGGCTGGAAAAGCTGTTGCCGCCCTTTGCCCTGCGCTTTCAAGAGCGCCAGCTCACCTTTATCTCCTACCCCCCCTCTGAACCCATCTTGTTCAACACCGATGTGGGGCTGCTCACCCGCATCTTGAGCGAGTTGCTGGCCAACGCCGCCAAGTACACCCCTGCCGGCCAGCAGGTTCATCTGGAAGTGGCGGTCGATTCGTCGGGTCTCCATTTGCAGGTCACCAACACCGGTGTCGAGATCCCAGCGGAGCACCTGCCGCGCATCTTCGAGAAGTTCCACCGCATCCCGCACCTGGACTACGCCCACCAGGGGGGCACCGGCTTGGGCCTGCCGCTGGTGAAAAAGGCGGTGGAGCTGTTGCAAGGGATCCTGCAAGTGGAAAGCGGCGAGAACCGCACCCTGTTCGCGGTCAGCCTGCCGGATTTGGGCAGTTCCGCCCTCACCCCCAGCCCCTCTCCCTCAGGGAGAGGGGAGCTAGATGACCCTGGGCAGCGTTGCCGGTCAAACAGCCGCCATGGCTAGCCGTTGGCTAAGGACTCCGTCCCGCCGACGCGAGCGGCAGGAGGGGGTTCTTTTGCCGGCGAAGGGGGAGAGGAGAGCAGTTGCTGCTCCACCAGGCGGGCAAACTCCCGCTCGAAGCTCACCAGGGCGCGGTTGGTTTTGCCTCCCAGGTAGAGCCCTGCTTCCGTCTCCAGGGCCCAAACTTGGCTGTAGCTGAAATAGCTCATCGCCACCCCCAGCATCAGCAGCCCAAAGCCGAGATAGACCAGCGGGATCCCTGGGTCGGATTTAATCTGCAGACCGGTGGCGCCGATAACCTCGTCTAGGTGCAGGGTAAGACGGTTGGGGAAGCGCTGGGGGGCAACTTCGTCCAGGGCCAGGCTCATGCCCTGGCGCAGGGATCCTATCCACTGGCCTTGGGTGTCGTAGAGCAGGGCCGTCCCCTGCAAATCGGGCAACAACAGCGTCAGGCCCTCGCTTAGGTCTGGCCGGGTGGGGACAAAAGCGCCCCAGAGCTTGCTGCCCGCTTGGGTGGGCACCGGCACCACCGGGATTTGAAAGGGAGGGCTGTTGTTGAGGCGGATGCGGATGCTGTCGATGCTCCAATCAGCCTGGTAGAGGGTCACCCCCCGGTAGGAGAGGGGATGGTTGACGGAAATGGTCTGGCGTTTGACCTCCTGGCCCCCATCCAAAATCGAGAGATCTGAGTAAAACTGCTTCACCCGGCCATCAGGAGCATAGTCAATCCAGAAGCGGTTGACCCGAATTTGCCAGGTGGGTAGATGAGCCAGATCCCCTGCCCCGGTTACCTGTTCAATGGCGGCGACGCTGCCGCTGGGGATCAGCGCTTGGGCCTTGAAGCCGGCAAGGCTGCCCCAGATGGCCCCCAGCAGGATCAGCAGCAGGCTGACGTGCACCAGGATAGGCCCAAACCGCCCAATCAGACCCTTGCGGGCGTAAAGTCGGGATCCGTCCTGAAACACCGCATAGCCCCGCTGGCGCAGCCGCTGCGGCAGCCCCTGCAGGGAGCGTTGGGGCAGATAGGTCCAAAAGGGCAGCCGCTGGAAGGAGTGGGGACGGGTGAGGTAGCTCCAGCGACGGGCCACCTTGAGCATCGGCCACTGGCGCGTCAAAGAACAGGCGGCCAGGCTGCTGCCAAAGAGGATCAACAGGGCCAGAAACCAAGAGGTGCGATAGACGTGATCCAGCCCCAGCTTGAGGATCAGCCGCCAGGTGAGAAAGCCAAACAGGGCCGGATGCTCGGGGTAGTGGGCCTGATAGAAGGCCACGGTTTCCTCTTGCTCGATGACCGTGCCAACCGCGCTCAAAAGGGCAATTGCCAAGAAAAGGCCGATGGCCAGACGCAGATCCGCCAGCAGCGGCAGCAGCTCATGGCGAAAGTACCGACGCAAGGGGGAAAGCCACCGCGACAGCGGCAGAGAGGGGATAACCATGGGAAGTTGTCAGCTCAAGATCTGAACTGCCCCCCAACTGGAGGGCAGCCCCATCTTAGCTTGCAGCAGGGATCCCTTAGGCCCAAGCGGAGAGGATCGTCACGGTGCCAAAGCCCACCAACACCACGCCACTGGCATAGGTAAACCAGATCGACCAGCGCCGCAGGGCCAACAGTTGCTTCATCGAGCCGGCGAACACCCCCGCCAACAGCAGCGGCGAGACCAGCCCCAGCGCATAGGCCAGCAGCAGCCCGCCCCCCACCCAGGGCTGCCCTGTGGTGGAGACCCAGCCGAGCAGGGCCACCAAAACCGGCGTGCTGCAGGGAGAAGCTACCAGGCCAAAGGTGGATCCCAGCAACACCGACCGGCCTAGCCCAGGCCACTGGCCAGGGATCTCCAACCGGTTAAACCAATCGGGGAAGCGCAAGGGGACAACTTCCAGCAGGTTCAGGCCCATGAGGATGGCGATCCCTCCCGCCACTAGGGATCCAAAGGCAGCGGTTTGTCCATAAACCCGGCCTAGCAAAGCTGCTCCCAAGCCCAGCCCGCTGAGCGTCAAAGCCACGCCAGCCGCAAAGCCTAGCGATTGCACCCAAACCTGCCAGCGCACTTCTCCGGCAGCGGCGGGGGTAGTGGGAGCGTAGCCGCCGATGTAGCCGATGGTTACCGGCAACAGGGAGAGCATACAGGGAGAAAGGCTGGTGACCAGACCTGCCAGACCCACCAGCAGCAGGCTCAGCGGAGAAAGGTGCTGCAGTTGGCCTTGGACAAGTTGCGTTGCCCATTGTTCCAGGTGGTAAAGCCAAAGCTGAAGGGTATCGGCCATAGCAGAAGCCATCGAGTCCAACCCTAAGCTAGCTCGAGGAATCCAAGCCAGAACAGATTGGCGCCAACTGGGAGCTTCAGTCCAGAAAAGTTGGGGAGCTACTTGGACTGTTGGTAGGTGGCAATGCTGCTGGCGATCACTGCCTCGGTTTCGGCTAGGCCTTTCCAGCCCAAGATCTGGGTTTCTTTCTTCTCCAGGCGCTTGTAGGTGGCGAAAAACTCGGCAATCTCGTCCAGGCGGTGCTGGGCAATATCTTCCAGCCTGGTTACGGAAGCATAGCGAGGGTCCTTAGCGGGCACGCACAACAACTTCTCATCCGGCTCCCCCGCATCGATCATCTGCAGCATGCCCAGCGGGCGCACCGCAATCACACACCCTGGAAAGGTGGGCTGATCCATGATCACCAGGCCATCCAAAGGATCCCCGTCCCCTGCCAGCGTATTGGGCACAAAGCCGTAGTCGTAGGGGTACTGCACCGAAGAGTAGAGCACCCGGTCTAGGGCCATTACGCCCATGTCTTTGTCAAACTCGTACTTGTTCTTGCTCCCGCCCGGAATCTCAATCAGGAGGTTAAGTAGGCCTGGCTTTGGTTGGGCAGGGATCCGCGACAGGTCGATCACAGCAATTACCCTCGGAATAGGTGAAACGGCCAGAGGGCATTATAAATCGAAGCGTTCCTTCAGCAGCGGCATCCCAACCCCAACTAGGGGTGACCAGCAAGTCGGGAGGCACAAGCCCCGGACTTTAGTCCTGGAGATAAGTCTCCCCATCTCGACATCCTGCAGGCTGGAGTCGACTGCCCACGCTTTCGATGTCCCTGCCGTCGCCCAGGAGTCGGGGTGATGGCGCCCCCGGCCTCCCTTTCATCCCCCCGTATAGGGTGGGAAAAAGGGGGCGCGGTGGCAGCGGCGCCAGCCCGTCCGCGTAGCTTGCGACAAGCGAGAAAGAATCCTCGTCCTCTCGGGCTGAGGAGAACATCAAGCTTGCATCCCCCCGCCCAACTCCTCGGGCAAGATTCGAACTTGCGACCAATCGGTTAACAGCCGACCGCTCTACCGCTGAGCTACCGAGGATCGAAGTATTTTCCATCGTAGGAAAAAAAAGGCCATCAAGCAACTCCCGCGGAGGAAGAAATTCTTGGCTCTGTCCAGGCCATGGTTCAAGCGGCTGTAAAGCTGCTGCCCACCGGCGCGCCAAGGCAAGCTGGGGAATGGCGTCAACCTCAGTTGTGAAAGGGGATGGCCAACAGAGGCAGGAGAGCCAGCCCCAGCCAGGCCCAACCCTGCAGGGAAAGGTGGGAGGCGACCGGGCCTGACTCCTCTTGCTGCAATAGGGCATCGATGCGCTCTTGCAGCCGTCCCCCCGCACCGGATCCCATTTCTAGGGCAAAGCCAACCCAAGCCGCTGCCGGTTGCTGCGCCATGCCATAGCCCACCACCTGCACCAGAGCCTCTCCCAGCACCAAGGGATCCACCCGTTGGGCCGCCCAGCGATCTGCCCGCAGCTCCCGCAGGGTGAGCAATTCCTGCCAGAGGACCTCTGTATTCGGCAGCCAGCCGCTGAGATGGCGCAGCCAGCCCACCGCAAACATCCACAAGGTATCGCCGTAGTGGCGGTGGGCCTCTTCGTGGGCCAGCACCGCCCGCAGGTGTTCTTCATCCAGCTGCTCCAGCAGGCCGCGACTGACCACCAATTGCGGCTTCCATACCCCCACTTGGGCAGCAAAAGGGATCTCCAAATTCAAGACATAGGCCGAAGAGCCATACAAATTGACTTGGGCCAGAGCCCGCAGGCGGGCGCGTCGGCAGACGCGCCAGTACTCCCAAGCCCAGCGCAGGGCCACGCCTGCAGCCAGCGCCAGCAACAGCAGCGCACAGCCGTAGCAGAACCAGCCTCCTGCCCCGGCCATTTGTCCCCACGGCCCCATCCAAGCCAAAGCAAGGGCAGTCATTAGCAAAAACAGCGGCGGCAGCAAGAAGTGGATCCAGGCCCACTGCCAGCGCTGGGCCCAGGAACCAGCTCGATCCAGCCGCACCTGGGCCCGCCACAGCCAACTCAGGGCCAAACCCAACAGCAACATGCCCAAGTGGCTCATTGGGGATCCCTCCTGGCCTCGCGGGCCGCCCGCAACCGCTCGGCAATCGCCTGCAACTGGGACACGCTGGCCTGATCCAGGCTATCGGCAAAGGCTGCCACGGTGTCTGGGTCGCCCACCGCCAAAAACTGCTGCAACTGGGCAAAGGCCCTGAGGCTGGCAGCTTCCTGGCGAGAAAGACGGGGCCGCCACAACATCGGCAGACTCCGCCCTTCTGCATCGGTGCGACGTTCACAGCTCACCCAGCCCTTCTGGCTTAGGCGCCGCAAAACGGTAGTTACAGAGGCATAGGCCAACTCTCGGTCGGGATCGGCCAAGATGCGCTCGTGGATTTGGCGGGTGCTGGCACTGCCCAGCTCCCAAAGGATATCGAGGATCTCGGATTCCAGAGGGCCTAGTGAGAGTTGCTTGGGACGATGCTTGGGCAACATAAACCCTGGCAGGGTAGGGATCCCTATCTAGATTGACATACTCTCATACTCTCCACAGCTATGGCTTGCTGGAGCACCGCGGCAGAATGGCTCAGGGAGCAGTCCGGAGAGCGCCGTCTTCCGAGAGGAAGCGGGAGCTGAGGAAAGGACGCAGCGCCTGGGGGATGCGAATCGAGCCGTCCGGCTGCTGGTGATTTTCCAACAGGGCGGCCAGAGCCCGTCCCACCGCTAAGCCGGAGCCGTTCAAGGTGTGGACGAAGTGGGTGCCCTTTTGCCCTGCTTCTTTGTAGCGCAGGTTAGCGCGGCGGGCCTGGAAATCCCAGCAGTTGGAGCAACTGGAGATCTCGCGGTAGCGGTTTTGGGAGGGGAACCACACCTCCAGATCGAAGCAGCGGGCTGCTGAAAAACCTAGATCGCCGGTACACAGCTCCACTACCCGGTAGGGCAGCTCCAGCATCTGCAAAATGGCCTCGGCATCTTGCACCAGCTTTTCGTGTTCTGCCTCCGACTGGGTGGGGTGGGTAACTTTGACCAGTTCCACCTTTTGAAACTGGTGCAGCCGGATCAGGCCCTTGGTGTCCCGGCCATAGCTGCCGGCCTCGCGGCGAAAGCAAGGTGTGTAGGCACAGAAATAGAGCGGCAGGCGCTCGGCTGGGATCACCTCCTCCCGGTACAGGTTGGTGAGGGGCACTTCCGCCGTCGGGATCAGCCAGAGGTCGTCGTCGGCACAGCGGAAGCTCTCAGCGGCAAACTTGGGCAGTTGCCCTGTCCCCTCCAGAGCAGCGCTGTTGACCAAAAAGGGAGGGATCACCTCGGTGTAGCCAGCGGCAATGTGGCGCTCCAGCATCATGGCGATCAAGGCCCGCTCCAGAGCCGCCCCTGCCCCTACCATAGCCACAAAACGGCTCTGGGCTACCTTGACGGCACGGCCAACCTCCAGGAGGCCCAGCTTTTCGGCAACCTCGTCGTGGGGAAGGACGGGGTGGGTGGGTTTTAGCTCATCGCCCCAGCGGCGCACCTCCACATTGTCGGCCTCATCCTGGCCAACCGGCACGCTGGGCAAGGGCAAGTTGGGCAAGGTGAGCAACCGGGCGCGCACCTCCTCCTCCAGCTCCCGCTCCCGCTGTTCCAGTTGGGCGATCTCGGCCTTGAGATCTGCCCCCTGCTGCCGCAGGGCCGCCACCTCCGCTCCCTGGGGATCCGCTCCCTGGCGGATGAGCTCGCCGACCTTCTTGCCGAGGCTGTTGCTTTCTGCCTGCAGAGAGCCGCGTCGGGCCTCCAAGCGGCGGCGCTCCCGATCCAACTGGAGAATGCCGTCCAGGTCGACACTGGCCCCGCGCTTGTCCAGGGCTTGGCGTACCTCTTCTGGGCGATCCCGCAGCAGCTTCAGATCCAGCACGAGACTTGCCTGTGAGACGACCTCTGGCTATTGCTTCAGCCAGCTAAACATGGCCCTTAGCTCTTTGCCCACCTTCTCGATGGGGTGCTCCGCCTCGCGGCGGCGCATTGCCGTAAAGCCGGGCTTGCCGGCCTGGTTTTCCAAGACAAACTCGCGGGCAAACTGGCCGCTTTGGATTTCTGACAGGATCCGCTTCATTTCAGCGCGGGTTTGCTCGGTAATAATGCGGGGGCCACGGGTGTAGTCGCCGTATTCTGCTGTGTTGGAGATGCTGTGGCGCATCTTTTCCAGGCCCCCCTCGACGATGAGATCCACGATTAGCTTAACCTCGTGCAGACACTCGAAGTAGGCCAGCTCCGGCTGGTAGCCTGCTTCCACCAGGGTCTCAAACCCCGCCTTGATCAAAGCCGTGAGGCCGCCGCAGAGCACCACCTGCTCGCCGAAGAGATCTGTTTCAGTTTCCTCGCGGAAACTGGTCTCCAAAATGCCGGCCCGCGTGCCGCCGATGGCCTTGGCATAGGCCATGGCCCGCTCCCGCGCCATCCCGGAGGCATCTTGATGGACGGCAAACAGACACGGCACCCCCTGGCCTTCCTGGTAGGTGCGCCGCACCAGGTGACCGGGGCCCTTGGGAGCGACCATGATGACATCCACGTCTGCGGGCGGCTGGATCTGCCCGAAGTGGATGTTGAAGCCGTGGGCAAATAGGAGCACCTTCCCCGGCTTTAGATGCGGGCGGATCTCGCTCTGGAAGACGGTCTTTTGCACTTCGTCCGGTAGCAGGATCATCACCCAGTCGGCGGCAGCCGCAGCATCTGCTACAGTCTTGACCGTCAACCCGTCCCGCTCCGCTTTGGGCCAAGAGGGGCTGCCGGGGTAGAGGCCGACGAGGACGTTGACACCGCTGTCGCGCAGGTTGAGGGCGTGGGCATGGCCCTGGCTGCCGTAGCCGATGATGGCGACGGTCTTGCCGTCCAGCAGATCCAGGTTGGCGTCAGTGTCGTAGTAGAGGCGGGCCATAGTCGGGCTGGGTAGTTTGGTGAGCTGGCGTTTGATTAGGATAGCAGGATCTGGGGGATCCCCAACAGCAGAACTAGAGGCCATGGTGCACCGTTTTTACCCACCGCAACCGCTTGGGCTGCACACACATACGAGCCGTGGTCACGATCATGACCGGCAGCCAGTGGAGCATGTACACCAAGCCCAGAGCCGTACGCCACCAGAGTTTTCGCCCGCGCAGCCCCTCCACCTGGCGCAGGCCGCGGTAGAAGGCCACCGTCACAGATCCCATGACCAGGGCGTTCAAGGGGAGCAGCACCGAGGAGTGGCCCGTCAACAGCACCCAGAGGGTATCGGGAACTAAGGCCATCGGCAGCAGGTACTGAGAGATGAAAAAGGCCCAGAGATCGACTGTCTTGGCCATGCCCAGGCGGCGGCTGAGGATCCCTGGCCAGTAGTCGAGGTAGCGCTGGTAGCCCCCCTCCGCCCAGCGGCAACGCTGGTGCCAAAGGCTTTTCCAAGAGGTGACTCCCTCTTCGACGATGGCCGGCTCCGTCAAAAAGGCAATATCCACCCCCGCCAGGTGCAACTTAAAAGTAAGATCCAGGTCGTCGGTGAGGCTGTTCTCGTTCCAGCCGCCGCACTTTTCCAGGACATCCCGTCGCACCAGTTGGCCGTTGCCTCGCAGCTCCCCAATCCCGCGGATGGCCACCCGCTGCTGCTGCAAGTAGGCATCGGAGGCCATCTCCGCCACCTGGCCCAGGGTCCAGAAGTTGACGTTGGGGTTGCTCAAGGCTTTGCGCACCTGAACGGCGCCGATTGTCCGTCTGCCGGGGCGGGGGGTCTGGCCGAACAGCGGCAGGGTGCGAGTCAGCAAATCCGGGGGCACAATGGCGTCGGCGTCGCAGACCAAGATAATCTCCCCCCGCGTCAGGGGCAGCACCTCGTTGAGGGCGCCAGACTTGCCGCCTCCTCGCCCTGGTGGCCGTCGGTAAACTCGCAGGTGAGGGATCCGCTTTTGGGCTTCCTGCAAGATGTCGGGGGTAGCATCGCTGCTGGCATCGTCAATGGCCCACAGCTCCAGGTGGCTGCTGGGGTAATCCAACTGGGTGAGGCTGTGCAGCAGCCGCGGCAGCACTGCGCTTTCGTTTTTGGCCGGGATCAACACCGCCACTCGCGGCAGAGGAGAACCCGCCAGCGCTAAGGGCTGAGCCCCGCCCACCTCAGGCAAAGGCAGGGAGGCCGTTTCGGCGGCGGCGGGATCCCAGGCCATTGTTCCAGGAGGGTAAAGCCTCAAGGGGGGCGGCAGAGCCGCCGGTTGCAGCCGGAACAGGCGGTTGATGTGGATGACCATGAAGGTGGCCAGGCCAACGGTAAACCAGCGGGCTACCGCTACCTGGTGCATCAGGCTGACCAGCCCCCACACCGTCGCCAGAACCAGGAAAGCTTTGAGACGGCGGCGCTGAGCCGAGGTGAGCAACCAATCGGGAAGATGTAGGTCCTCGAGGGGGGCAGGCTCTGACCAGACAAACTCAGACATGGCGAGCATCTCGTAGGTAACAACTTTGCCCGTACGCACCAGCCGTCCCAAGCTTGAGCCCAGCGGCTGTTAAGAGGCCGTTAATTATTGTCACCTATTGTGTTGCCACCGACTTGGGTTAAGACCAAAGGTCTTGATCTGCTACCCCACAGCAAGGGATCCCTGTCCTCCCAAAGGATATGAAGAGCTTATGGGTTGCCGCGAATTTCCTTGATCACCCCATCTTCCAGCAGGATCTCCACCTGCATTTTCTGGATCAGGTTGTCTCCCTTTTGCACGCGGAAGAAGCTCTCCACGCTGCCCTGGAGCACCTCTTGGTTCAGCTCCAGGTTGTTCAGTTGGTTGATCTGCTGAAGCAACTGGTTTTTTTGATCCAAGAGCTTGATCTTTTGCTCGTTCACGCGGCTTTTCACCGCTTCCACCTGTTGGAGCACCTGGGGGCTGTTGGGGTTAGGGCTTTGCTTCTCCAGCTCGGCAATGGCCCGCTTGCCCTGAAACTCCAGTTGCTGCATCTGAGCATCGGTGGCTTCGATCTGCCGCTCCAATTGCTCCTGCATTTCTTTCTTCCAAAGGGGGGTGACCACCACCTTGACAGGGATGGTGCGCTTGAGCAGTAACTGAGTGCCGTTGCCGACGTTGTTTTCTTCCATAAGACCTATCCAGGCAGACTACCAAGCAAATCAGGGGGCCCTGTGCTTACAGAGAATTGTCCTCTAGCAACCTTGGAGAAGGAGGCTTGACAGACCACAACTCTCCCCGCCGCGGCGGAGAATCCGTCTACTTATCCTACCGGCTGGGATCCCCGTAGTAAAGTCTGGATCGGGGGGAAATGGCAGTTTTGGTTAAGGATCTTGAAGGCCGCTGCCGTGCGGCGCCGCAAAGTCAGTTAGCGTGAAAGACGGTGTTCTCGGATTTTGCAGCAGCCATGAGCGAACTGGCCTCAACTCCCTGGCAACCCTCGGCAGGGGCTGCCCAGCCGGTGCGGATCGCCTCCCGCAAAAGTGAGCTGGCCTTGGCCCAGACCCACTGGGTGATGGAGCAGTTGCAGGCCCACCATCCGGGATTGCCGCTAGAGCTGCACACCCTTTCCACCCAGGGAGACATCATCCTGGATGTGGCGCTGGCCAAAATTGGCGATAAGGGCCTGTTTACCAAGGAGCTGGAGGTCAGCCTGCTCAACGGCAGCAGCGATCTAGCGGTGCACAGCCTTAAGGATCTGCCCACCCGTTTGCCGGAAGGCCTGGTCCTGGGGGCGATTACGCAGAGGGAGGATCCTTTGGACGCGCTGGTGCTGCGGGAAGAGCTGCGCGGCTACCAACTGGCCACCCTGCCAGCAGGAACGGTGATCGGCACTTCATCTTTGCGGCGATTGGCCCAACTGCGCCACGCCTTTCCCCACCTGCACTTCAAGGATGTGCGGGGCAACCTCAACACTCGCCTGGCCAAGCTGGATCGGGGGGAGTACGACGGCCTAATTTTGGCGGTGGCGGGGCTGAAGCGCCTGGGCCAAGAACAGCGGATCCACGAGGTGCTGGATCCCAGTGTGTCTCTGTACGCGGTTGGCCAGGGATCCCTGGGGCTCGAGTGCCGGCAGGGGGATGAGCGGATCCTGGAGCTCATCCGACCCTTAGCCGATGCGGAGGCGACAGCGCGCTGTTTGGCCGAGCGAGCTTTCCTGCGGGCCTTGGAGGGGGGGTGTCAGGTGCCCATCGGCGTCCACAGCCAAGTTCAGGGTGAAGAGCTGCACCTGACCGGCATGGTGGCCGACCTAGAGGGGCGACGGCTCATCCGCGATACCCAGACGGGATCCACCGCCGATCCGGAAGCGGTTGGGGTGGCCCTGGCGGAGAAGCTGAAGCAGCAGGGAGCCGACGAGATTTTGCAAGCCATTTTTGCCCAGGCCCGCCGTTAGGCTTTCCTACTTTTTCTGAGTAGGCTTTGAGAACTTCAGCTAGGGTCAGCTGAAGAAAAGGGGGAACAATGAAGTCCCCCCTACGTGAATTGCACTCAAATGGGAAATTCGCATTCGCAGCAGCAGTATCTAAGCTCTAGCTTAGCTCCCAAAACCGCCGTATCATCTTGAACTACTAAGGTCACTTGGTTGTTGGCAATCTCTGCCGGCGAGAGGGTTAGAGTTTTGGTGAAGGTTTGGCCAGGCGGAATTGGGGAAGTAGGCGGACTTGGGAAAGTATACAAAAACCCTGATTGGGTTGCTTGAGTTGGAGGTGGAGTCCCGCCGGTTGGAATCGCGCTGTTGAATAGGTAGTACTTGTCGTTCCCGGCATCAGGAGTTGTGTTACTTGTTGCCTGCAAGTTATTGCTATAGGTAAACGTAAGGGTGCCTCCCATCCGGCAGCCCGTTTTACAAGGGGGGCTCCATTGGAAGGTATGAGCAAAGACTTTATCGGGTCGGCGATCTCCCCAGTTGACTGTCCCGAAAGGGCCCTGGAGAGTTTCCCAAACTTTGGGTGGAACCTCCGATTGAAGGGGGGAAGCAGGGTTTGGCGGAGGAGCGCTGAGGGTTACTGAGCGCAACACCATGGGTCTCGAGCACGGAAGGCCAGGCAGAGGTTTTGGCGAAGGGGGGAAAGGAACCTGGCGGAATAGCTCATCTAGAGTTTCTGAGGATCCTACCGGAGCTATGGGAACTGGGGAGGGTATCGATCTAGGCACAGAAGGCATAGGCCGCCTAGCTGGCTCCGGGGCCTGAGCCACTAAAAGATGATCTTCAGCCAAGGCAACACCCGAAAGAGAACCACTCTCCCAAAGGGGCGTAAGTAGCAAAGCCAAAATGCCCAAACGCAGTCCTACTTTCATTTGTATTCTCCAAATCTTGATAGAGATGCCCAATTCCTTCTCAGCTCAAGCCAAAGCTGAGAATCTACTAGCAAAGACGTTGGGGAATACAAGCAGGTTCCTTAAACTTTGTAAATTCTTGTGAATTCCAGCTCAATTCCAGCTTTTTCCTTTGCTTGATCATGTAGCGGGGCTTGGCTTCCTAGAAGGGCAAGAATTAGAGACGGGAGAAAATCCGCCGCTCAAACTTCAGCCCCAGCCAGATCACGCCGATCCCACAGACCACCAGCACCGCCGATTTGGTCATCAGGTTGGTCTGGTACTCGAAAAAGCGGGTCAGCACCACCAAGGTCAGGCCCAATAGCCCCTGCCAGAAGCGGCTCCGCCGCCTCCGCTGCAGCCCTTCCCAGCAGAGCACCACCGACAATCCCACGAGCAAAAGGGTCACGATCCAGGGAGCAAAGAAGGCCAAGGCTACCTTTGCGGTTAGGTTCAAAGGCAGGGCGCTGCGGATCCCCAGCAAAAGCGCCAAGGCAACCAGAGAAATCAGAACAGCAGCATCCTTCAGCCAAGCAGAAACGGGCTGGGATCGCTTTGCCTGCCAGCCCTGCCACCAGCTCCAACCGGCCAGCAACAGCAATCCCACTGCCGACAAGCCCGCCCAGGGATCCCCAGCTTGGAACAAGGGCAGGGGTTTGGGATCCCAGTCCCAGGCGTCACGAAAGCTCCAAATGTAGAGCAAGAAGCCCAACCCCAGCAAAGCCAGCCCCTCCGCCGTCGGGATCAGATCCAAGCCCTGCTCCTGCTCGCCACCCTGGCCCTCTTCTCCGGTCCAGATCCGGCTTAGCCAGTGCCCATGGCGTTGGTGCCCGACTCCCAGCCCCCAGACGACGGCAAGGCCAAGCAGCAGCCAGAGGGTCCAGCTGTCCCAGCGCTCTGCCAACCTTTGTAGCGCCAGGCCGAAGTTCACCAGCGCCAAAGCCAAGATCCAGCGGGAGCGGCACCCATAGGCAAGAGGCAGCAACAGGCCCAGGGCCAGCCAGGGGTAGAGGGGATCCAGAGCCGAGCCGATCCCTCCTTCCCAGACGGCAGTCATTCCAGCCAGGGCAAACAAAAGACAGGCCAAGACGCCACTGGGGGTGTGGACCAAGCTGTAGGCCACGGCCAAGCTGCCCAGCCCCCAGCCCAAAAACAAGCCCGCCAGGGATCCCCCGATTTGAACCCACTGGGCCATCAGGCCAATGGCGGCCCCCAAAGACAGCTCGCCGGCCATCAACAAAGCGCTGCCTAAGCGCGGGGATCCCTGCTGCCAGAGCCGCAAGCCGGCCACCTGCAGCCCCACCATGAGGGCCAGGGATCCCAAGGCTCGGGCCGAGCGGGGAATGGCGTCCCAGTTGGCGGCCACGAAGGAGATCACCCCCAAGCCCACCAGCACGGCGCCCAACAGCAGCAGCAACAGGGCAAAGCGGCTGCCAGCTGTTCGCGGCAAGCTGTCCAGTTGGTAGTGCTCGCGCAGGCGATCCCGCTGCGCCGGCTGGATGAGCCCCTGCTCCACCCAGGTGTCCAACAGGTCGGCCAGTTGGCGGCGGAAGCGCTCGTCAGGGCCGGGGGGGCGGGGAGAAGTCATGGCACCCTCACCCCCTGCCCCTCTCCCGCGCTGCAGGAGAGGGGAGATTGGGATCAGTAGCCTGGAGCACTCGCTGCAGCACCTCTTGGTAGCCGGCTGCCGGATCGCCGAGATCAAAGCGAAAAAGGTCTTTATCCAGCACCCGCGGCTCGGTCCCTTGGAGATCCCACAGGCGGCAGGTGTCGGGGCTGATCTCGTCCGCCAGCCAAATCTGCCCTTCCTCGTCCAGGCCAAACTCCAGCTTAAAGTCCACCAGCTCCAGCCGGCAGCGCCGCCAGAAGTCGCCAAGGTGAGTGTTGACTGCCAAAGCCAGGGATCCCAGTTTCTCCACCTGCTCCGGCGTGGCCAGGTGCAACAGGCGGATGTGGTCGGGAGTGACCAGGGGATCTCCCAAGGCGTCGTTTTTGTAGTAGAACTCCACCAGGGGTGGCTCGATGGGCAGGCCTCGCTCCAGGCCCAGGCGCTTGCAGAGGCTGCCGGCAGCACGGTTGCGCACCACCACTTCTAAGGGCAGGATCCGCAGGGCGCGCACCTGCATCTCACGGGGGCCGGTCTGGCTCAAAAAGTGGTTGCGAATACCCTGCTGCGCCAGGTAGGCAAACACCCGGCTAGAGACGGTGCAGTTGACCTCCCCCTTGCCGGCGATAGATCCCCGCTTTTGGGCATTAAAAGCCGTGGCGTCGTCTTTGTACTGGCAGAGGTAAACCTGGGGATCGGCGGTGCGGTAGACCCGTTTGGCTTTGCCCTCGTAAAGGAGTTCTTGGGGCGTGGGCGAGGATGGCATAAGCAACCCCTAATATCCGGTCAGCCGTCCGCGGATCCCTTGCCAAAGGGTAATGGCCAGGATGCGCAGATCCAGCCACAGGGACCAGTTTTGCACATAGTAGAGATCATACTGGGTGCGGCGGGCGATGCTGGTGTCTCCCCGCAGGCCGTGGATCTGAGCCCAGCCGGTGAGGCCACTTTTGACCAAATGCCGATCCAGATACTTGGGGATCTCCTGGCTAAATTGCTCGACAAAGTAGGGCCGCTCCGGGCGGGGGCCCACCAAGCTCATTTCCCCCTTCAAAACGTTCCAAAGCTGGGGCAGCTCATCCAGGTTGGTGCGGCGCAAAAAGGCTCCTATCTTGGTTCGGCGCGGATCCCCGGGGCGCGTCCAGCGCGGCTGGCCGGGTGCTTCAGCATCCACCCGCATGGTGCGGAACTTGGCAATCCAAAAGCGACGCCCATCCAAGCTCACCCGCTCCTGCCAATACAGGATGGGGCCGGGGCTGCTGCAGGCCACCAGCACGGCGATGACCACAAACAGGGGGCTGAGCAACAGTAAGCCCAGGGAAGCTCCCAAGATGTCCATAGCTCGCTTGAGGAAACGGTTGTGGGCGTAGCGCAAAGGGGGGTGGCGCAGCGTCAGCAGCGGGATCCCGTCCAGAGAGTGGAACTGCAGGTTAACCGTTAAGAAGCCAAGAATATCTGGCACCAGGCGCACCTGCACCGACAGAGCCTGCAAAGTAAGAAGCAGGGGCGCGTTGGCCAGCTCCGGCTGCCCAAACCACACCTCTTGGATCTCAGGGTGAGCTTGCACATAGGCCACCAGATGAGCGGGATCCAGGCGCTCCAGCTTTTGCAGAGGCCCCGCTTCTGGCGCCGAGGGATCCCCGGCCACGGCCCAAGCCTTGATCTCAAACCCCAAAGCCGGGCAGCGCTCTAGCCGCTCCAGCACCTCGGCCAACAGCAAGCCGGATCCCACCCAGATCACCCGTCGCCGCCCCTGGCCGCGGGCATACAGCCAGCCCATGCCCAGCCGCAGCGCTAACCGCATCCCCGTCAGGCCGAGCAGGGCCAGCAGGCCGGCATAGCCCACTACCAAGCGCGACAGCGAGACAGAGCGCACGAAGAAGGCCCCTGCCAACACCAGGCCAAAGGTCACCCCCAGCCCCAGCAGCAAACTGGCCCATTCCTCAAAGCGGGATAGGCGCTTCGATTCGCCATATCCGCCCAAACCGGCCTGAACGCCCCAGTAGCTGAGAACGGTCAGCAATCCCAGGCCGGCATAAACATCCCACGGCAAAAGCTGGTGAGGGCGCAAGCTGCGCAGCCAGTAACCTGCCCCAAAGGCCAACCAAATACAAAGGCCATCCCCGAAGCAAGCTAGGGGCACCCACAGACGATGCGGATCCAAGCGAAGGGCGTAGCTGCGCAAAGGTTTCGTCTCCCTGGTGCGAAAGGACTCCGTCTCGCTAGCGCGATCGGCCAAGAGCTATCTCCTCCAAAAACGAAGACTGGGAACAATCTTATGAAAAGATTATCCCCTTGAGGCTGCAAGGACTCCGTCTCGCTAGCGCGATCGGCCAAGTTGACTCAAAAAACTGGTAATAACGGCGAGAAGTTGAGGATTAAGAGGCTCAGTTTCCCAGAGGAGCAATTTTCAAAGGGCTCCGTCCCGCTGCCGCAATAGGGCTGGCTACCGCCAACAACGACAGGCCAAAGGGCAACGAAAACTTGGGGATCAAATAGGCTTCCGCGGCAAAAATCTCTGCTAGAAGTTGATTGAGCCAAAGGGGCGGCATTTTCAAGTCTGGACTTTCCCGCAGGCGAAGTATTTTCTGGGCTAGGCGGATCCCTGCTGCCAGAGGGAAGAGAAAGCTGTTGAAAAAGGTAAAGGTATGAATTTGCAAGCCGGCGCTCTTGAGTAAGGAGAGAAGTTGTGCCGCTGTGTAGCGTCTCTTGTGGTGATTGAGCTCGTCATGGGCGCTCCACAGCCAGGGATAAGCCGGCACCGTGATCACCATGTAGCCAGATGGCTTTAACCTCTGGATGAGGGCTTCCAGAGCTGCTGTGTCTTCGTCTAAATGTTCCAGAACGTCCAGCAGAGCAATTAAATCAAATTGTTGAGAGCCAAAAGGGATCCGATGCGGCAATTCGCCTTCTTCCACAATCGCAATGCCACGAGCCCGGGCCAAAGGCAATGCTATTTCGCTTCTTTCCATGGCCCAGACTTGGCCAAACTGAGACAACATTTCCAGGTTGCCACCGCTGCCACATCCCGCTTCCAAGATACAAGCTGAGGGAGGAAGAGGGATCCCTGCAATAACCCGGCTGAGAATCTGTCGGCGGCCCACAAACCACCAATGTCGATCCTCTAGGCCTGCCATTTGTTCATAAGCTTTGGGATCCATAGTCGTCCCCAATGGTTGGGAACTTGTTAGGGAGAAAGCCTGGCCTTGCCCCAGCGGTTTTGGCGGTACCAGGCGGCCACATGGGGGCACCAAGCCTCGAAGTGGGGCCACATCAACTCGCACAGCTCGCGGATCTCCCGCTGGGCATCCTCCTTAGCCCGCAAATCCAGAAAGTGCATCAAGCTGCGGCAATTAAAAGACACTACAAAATGTTGGCGGATCCCGTAGCCGATGATGTTACGAGCATCCTCATAGGGCACCCCACACTCTTCGACCAGGCGATAATAGGCAATGGCCTGGCTGCGATACTGCTCAAGAATGATGTTTAGGGCCTCGGGAGAGATGGGCTTGAAGCCTTGGCGGGTTTTGGCTTTGCCTTCCTTGACGCTGGCGGGAACGTAAAATAGAGTTTCCAACTCTTGCAAAGCTAACTCTGCCCCGGTTTTGTCGGCAAAAGCAGAAGTTTCGTCCCAGCCCCCCGTATACGGGGGGCTGGGGGGCTGGTTGGGGGGGCCGGGCGGGGGGTTGGGGGGCGTTCTCCGGGGCCCAGACAAGAGTCTTTTGCCCAAATCGGCAATTTGCTGGCCTGTATATCGAAAAGATTGAACGTCGAAAGAAATTCCCACCCGATGAGTACGGGCCTGTTGCATGACAGCATGGGGAAAATAGCCTACCCCAAACGTGATCTGAGGGTGCTCCAGCGGCCCATAGTGGCCACGGTTGCCCTCCAGCAGATGCCGCACCACGGCCTCGCCATATTTTTCCGGGATCCGGCTCTCTGGGGTAACAAAATCAGGGCTGTGATCTTGGTGCATCGCCTGGTAGATCACCCGTTCGGGATCTGGGGTTTGGCTGAGCACCACCACTTGAAATAAGGCATCCACGGGCTGTGTCCCCAAAGCTAGAGACGACTGGCTAGTCTCACAGTATAGAGAGGATCAAGCCGCAAGCAGCCTTGCTATAGGAGCCTACGAGCCCGCGTTTCCTCTGCCAGCACCAAGTTTAGGCCCGGATTGCTGCGCATCAGCCCCGCCACGTAAAGGGTATAGACTTTCCCTGCCTCTAACTGGAGGTCAAACCGTTGCAAGGGAATGCTCCGGCCAGGAGACGACTGCCCACCTGGCGCGGGGGCTGAAGGAGCTATGGCCACCTGAATTTGGGTAAAGCCGGGTCGCATGGCTTGAAAGGTGGAAACTTGCCCGAAGGCCAACTGAGGTATCAGCACCCGCCCTTGCTCCCCCTGCCATTGCAGGGCCGGCGCATCAGGGGCAGCGTGAACAAACCGAACCAGGGCTTGGTCAAACAGCGAGTTGATGTTGTCTTCCAAAACTAAGGCCGTCACGCGATTGGGCTCGTCAGCAGCCACCACCGAGAACACTCCCCCGCCTCTGAGGTTGGCCACAGTTCTGGCCGCAACCGTTCGCGCTAGCGGAACGGAGTCCTTAAAACTCGCGGGCTGGCCAGGGCTGGTCGTCTCAGGGGTTGAAAACAAAACAATGTCGTACTCGCCCGCCGGCATACGCACGTACTCGCTCACCGAGCCATAGGCTACACCTTGAGCAGCCCTTACCCCCCCCACTTCCAAGTCGATCCGAGGGGCATTGGGGGCCACATGCACCAAGCGCACCTGGATCTCAGAAACTCCCGCGGATGCCGAAGGCATCGGGATGGCACAGCCGGACAAAAGCCCCGGCATTAAAGCCCCGCCCACCACGCAGAGGACTGCGCTCACCCACTGTCGCACCATGTTTACACTCACCCCTACTCCTCACACCCAGGGTTCATAAGGGAGATCGAGCGGAAGAGCCCTCTCGCTCCCCAAAAGTTCGGGTTAGCGCAAGGGATCCCATCCCCTGCCGCCAAGGAACCTGCTCTTGTCTTACCCCAGTTTTGCGCCTGATGCCATAGAGCCGGGCAGGATTTGCGGCCCCCCTAAATCAAAGGGATCCCGGCGGCCGGACCCAGAAGAGCTGGGCGAGAAGAGCGGCGGCTGAACAAGCGGAAATAGGTGCTGACGGCCAACTCTTTCAGCGGGAAAAGCAGGTAGGTGAGGGGGTTGATGGTAACGATGATGTTGCGGCAATCGCGCTTGGCCTGGGCCAGGATCTGGGCGGCCACCCAATCGCCTGACATGACTCCAATCGGGTTGAGCTGGCTCTTGAAGGGCCCGAGGATGAGCTTGCGCACCACACAGGGGGCATCGAGACGGCGTAGGGTAACCAGATCGCCCAGGGCCCGTTTGGAGAGCTCGTAGAGAGGGCTAAAAGCAGGGCTGACCTCGGCTTCGGAGGTGTTCACCCAAACCTCTTTGGTGGCCATTTCCCGATTGCCGCGCACCGTTTGGAAAAACAGCTCCATCAGGCGCCAAGCGGAGAAGGTGTTGACAGCATAGGACTGGTGGACCGACTCGGGATCCCGCTCCCCATGCACGTTGAGGCCGTGGTTGATCACCAAGATATCGACTCGTTCCAGGAGCCCGGCCAGGGATCCCTCCTGACCCACCTGCCAGTGGATGGTCTCCACCGGCTGGGGCTGGCCGTCCACTTCGATGGCGACCGAATCCGCATGGGAGCTGAGGGCGATGACTTTGGCCCCATGGCGGGAAAAGTGCTTCAAGAGGGCCCGGCCCAGAGTGCCAGAGGCACCGGTGACGGCCACGCGCTTGCCTTTAAAGGAGAGACTGGTGCCCATGATCCGATCCACTAAGGTCAGGGTGCCGCAAAAGTAGGCGTTGGTATCGTCGAAGTGGTGCCGCCAGTGGTAGGCGCGGTTGACATGCCACTGGGCAGGAGGAGCAGGGAAAGGCCCGGGTTGGTGGGTAATGTCCGTCTGCAGGGCCAGCCCCCAGCCGCGCAACATGCCGGCAACCAGAAAACTGGCCGAGTAGAGTACCCCCACCGCCGCCGCTAGGCCATACAGCCAGGATCCCTGTCCCAACAGCACCACCCAAGGGATCCCGGCCAGGATCATCGTCGCCGCTTCGGGGACATCGTGGTGCCACTGGGATTCTCGGTACAGCTTCGGGTCTACCACGCTGAGATCGGGGCGAAACAGGCGGTGGTGCAGAGTGTGCTTGGGCATCAGCCAGGGCCACTGGTGGGCCAGCCAATGGCGCCCATCCCGCACAACCTCGGCCCAAAGGACGGAAGCCAGGGCAACGACCCCAACCCCCAGCCACTGAGTTACGCTGCTAACATCCATAGGGCTTTGCCGGCAGTAGCCAAACCATCCTGGGCTCGCGGTCGCCTCTTGGCATCAATCTCAAAGCAGTTGGCGACCCTCAAAAATCATCGCAAAGATCCCTGAAAAGATCATCCCAGGCCGCAAGCAAGACGGCCAACGGCAGCTTTTGGGATCCCAGGAGCATGGTCTCAACCTCTTCTGCAAGCTTGTCTTCCCTCACCCCCAGCCCCTTTCCCAGCCCTCACCCCCAGCCCCTCTCCCAAAGGGAGAGGGGAGATAGAGATCAAGGGGCGGAGCTGGGAAGCTC
Organism: Thermostichus sp. MS-CIW-15; assembly: GCF_054060575.1. Classification (NCBI taxonomy): domain Bacteria; kingdom Bacillati; phylum Cyanobacteriota; class Cyanophyceae; order Thermostichales; family Thermostichaceae; genus Thermostichus; species Thermostichus sp. MS-CIW-15. The sequence continues at coordinate 24,883 of NZ_JBSSDI010000009.1, forward strand.
GCGGATCTCAACCGTATCTCCCACTTGCAAACCTAAGGCCGCCGCCGTCCCGCCGCGGAACTCCAGCACGCCATCTACCAACTGGTCAGAGGGTGGCCCATAGACGGGGCAGGGTTGGGCGGGGCAACCGGGCACATCGGCAGCGATGTACACCACCTGGCCTTGGCGGAGAAAGATAATGTCCAGGTTGAGCAGGGTGTTAAACATCCAGAAGGCAGCCGGCTGGGGCGGGTCGAAGGGAAACCACATGCCGCGATCAGGCGGCAAATCGGTGCGAAACATCAGGCCCAGCCGCTGTTGCTCAGGGGTGCGGGCCACTTCCAGCTCAAAGCGCCGGCCAGCGATGGTGACTTCTGCTGCCACCGGCAGGTGCTGGGGCTCTCCTTTGGCCGAGGTCGCGTTGGCAACGGCTGCCGTCTCCTGGGCTTCTAAAGATGAGGATCCCCCAGCAGTACATCCCAGCAGCAGAGCCAGGCCTAAGGCAATCCCGCCCGCTGTGGCAACCCGGCGAGAGCGCCGCCCCTCCCTTGCCCGCAAACTCATCCCTTGTCTCCTGCCGAGCTAGCTGTGCAGGCTTGATCCTACCCTGCTCTTTAGGTTGAAGAGGGAGGGGATCCGTAGCCAGTTTGGCCGGGATCTCCTGCGGGCTTTGGCCTGTCGATCTCTCCTCAAGCGCAAAGAGCCATCCACCCCCAACCCGATACCATAGCCATAGAGTCTATCTATCGTTCCCCACCCGGCCAGGAGAGACCCCATGAAAGACCTTTTGAGCAGATCCTCGCTGAGCCGGAGCTCGCTTCTGGCTCTGTTTGGCCTATTGCTTTTGGGTCTCTGGCCCGCACAGGGGATGGGATCCCAGGAGGCCCCGGTGCGGATCCCGTTTGAGCCGACCGTGACCTATGGGGAAGGCTATGGAGAAGAGGCTGTGGCCCAACAAGCCCAAAGTCGCTTTGCGCTAAAGCTGTTTGATCGCCTGCTCCAGCAGCAGCCGCAAGAGAACCTCTTTTTCTCTCCTTTGAGCATTCACTTGGCTCTGAGCATGCTGTACAACGGCGCCGCTGGGGAAACGCAGGCGGCCATGGCCGAGGTGCTGGAGGCCCAAGACCTCTCCCTCCATGAGTTGAACTGGACCAATGCCCAGATGGCGCGCTGGCTGGTGGAGCGATCCCAAGCAGAAGGGCCGATCCAGGTGCAAATTGCCAACGGCCTTTGGGTCGATCAAACCCTCACCCTGCGGCCTCCCTTTTTGCAGGCGCTGGCCACCTATTACCAAGCAGTGGCCAATCGGGTGGAGCTGGGATCCCGCCAGACGGTGCAGGCGATTAACCGTTGGGTAGCCGAGCGCACCCAGGGCCAGATCGACCGCATCGTGGATCGCCTCAGCCGGGAAGACAGGCTGGTTTTGCTCAACGCCATTTACTTCAAGGGAGAGTGGACCCAACCCTTCGATCCGGCCCTGACAGAGCCCCAGCCCTTTACCCGCCCAGATGGCCGCCGTGTCCAAGTGCCGCTGATGGCCCAATCCGGTCGCTACGGCTACCGGGAGACCGAGCAGCTCCAGGTGGTGCGCCTGCCCTATGGGGAAGGGGAACTGGCTATGGTGATCCTGCTGCCCAAGCCAGGGGTGAGCCTGGAAGCCCTGCGACAGGAGCTCAGCCCAGAAACTTGGCAAGAATGGACGGGATCCCTGCCCACCCGCCCCGGCTCGCTGCGGCTCCCCAAGTTTAAGCTGGCCTACGAAACCGATCTGGTGCCGGCTTTGCAACAGTTGGGCCTGGGGATCGCCTTTTCCCCTCAGGCCGATTTCAGCCAGATGACCCCAGAGCCGACGCAGGTCAGTAGAGTCTTGCACAAGGCGGCCATCGAAGTAGATGAAAAGGGATCCGGGGCGGCAGCCGCCACCGGGGTCATCGTCTCCCGCACCGCCAGCGACCGGCAAGAGCCCTTCCAGTTCGTAGCAGATCGCCCCTTCTGGTTTGCCATTGTGGCCTCCGGAGCCAACCGGGAGGCGCAAACTGTGCTGTTTATGGGATCCGTAGTCAACCCCAAGTAGAGGGCTGTAGCTCTGCTGGAACCTCCGGCTTGGGCGCCCCCTCCTTTTCCACAAGCAACTGGGCACGGCTGGGACGGCCCCACAGCACCTGCTCCTGCTGGTAAACCACCATGCCGGGTGGGGATCCCTTGGGTTTGAAGACGCACTTAGGGCGGGTATACACCACCGGTACCTGGTCGCTGAAGCGACCGCGGCTAAAATACGCCGCCAGATCGGCAGCCGCCTGCAGATCTTCACTTTCGGCCACCGCGCCCGGAGGCAGGCGCAACAGCACGTGGCTACCGGGGATCTCTTGGGCGTGAAACCACCAATCTTGGTCTTGGGCCACGCGGAAGGTCAGCCGATCATTTTGCCAGTTGTTGCGCCCCACCCAGATGGAGAAGCCGCTGGGGCTAGTGAAGCGATAGGGGTTGAAGCTGGCTGGGGAGGCCCGCCTAGATCCCTCTAGCCGGCTGGGGCTCTCTAGGTAGCCTTGTTGAATCAGCTCGGTCTCAACTTCTCGAAGGGCGGCCAAGTCCTGGGGATCCCGATAGGTTCCCAGATGCTGCAGGGTCGCTTCCACCTGCTCCAGGTAGCGGATCTCTTGCGCTACAGCTTCTAGCAAGGGCTGGACGGCCTCCTGGGCTCGTTTTTGTTTGCGGTGCTTGCGGTAGTAGGCCTGGGCGTTGAGAACAGCGTTTTTCTCCGGATCCAGCGGGATCTTGACCATCTGGCCGCTAAAAAAGTCTGGCAGCTCCATCAAGCTCAGCCCTGGCCGCCAGAGGTGGAGATGGGCCATGAGCAGATCGGCAGCCTGCTTGGAGGCTTCCGCTTGGGCCGAGTCGGCCAGCATCCTCTCGAAGTGCTCTTGCCGCTGGCGGAGTTTTTTCAGCAGGGCAGCCAGCTTTTGCCCCAGGCGCTGCCGCTCTCGCTCAAAGCGTTCGCGGTTGAGCTGGGCTTGGTAGTAGGCTTCCAGGAGCTGATGCAAGTTGGGTGTAGAGGGATCCCCGCCAGAGCCCCTCCAGCCGAGAACAGTGTACCCCTGGGGGGTAAGGGCCGGCTTAAACTGAGCCGTTTCCAGGCGGGCCAGCCAGTCCTGCCACCAAAAAAACAGGGCCTGCCACTCCTGGGGCGAGAGTTGGTTGCTGGGGGTTTGGGGTGGGATCCCGGCCTGCAGGCACATGGCCTCTGCCAAATGCCGGCTCAGGCCGCGGTAGCAGCGCAGCAGCCGCTGAGCAATGGGGCCAGGGATTAGGGCAAGACGCTCTTGCCACTGGGAGAAGGGCTCGGCTCGCTGGGGGATGGGATCGCTTAGGGCAGGGGGAGCTTCGTAAAGTAGACCCGGCTGCACCGGCCGTACCCGCGACTGTCGCTCGCTGACCCCGTGGCCGCAGGCCAAGATCATGCCCCCCTCGTCCACCAAGATGGCGTTGCTGTACTTGCCCATCACTTCCAGATAAAGGTGGCGTTGAGGGGGATCCGCGGGGCGCGGGGCAAAGCGAAAGTCAATCACCCGCTCCCACTCGTCCAGCAGCGCCAGCTCCGTCAGCGCCAAACCCCGCAGGTGCCGTTGCAGGTGTTGGCTAAAGGGCAAGTCCTCTGCTTCCTTGGGGGGAGCCTGACAGAGGTGAACTCGGGCCGCCTGAGGATGCCAAGACAGTAGCAAGCAAGGACGCGCCTTGAGGGTGCGTAGGCCAATCACCACTGTCCAGAGATCCGTCTGCTGGATCCACTCCACGCGGGCAGGCAGCAAGGGATCCCCCCCGGCCTCAGCCCCTTTTAGATCTGCCAGCACAGCACGGAGGGTGGTCAGGTCAACCGGTTGCATCCCTGCTGCTCCTTGGGATCGGGCAACGCCTGGGGAACTGAACGAGGGCCTCCTTCCATTATCTGCCGCTCCCCTAGCTGGCGCTGGCAACAAAAAGACTCCGCCCAATCGACTTGAGCGGCAACCAAGGGGCTGCATTGGGGCAAGAGGCTTGGTACTTCCACCTTTGGGCTTTTTGGCCCAGGTGCCTTCAATTCTCAGGCAGAAACCCCGAGCTGCCTAGTCCTCGTCTCCATCGTCATATTCTTCATCATCGTACTCCTCCTCTTCCACTACCTCGTCCAGATCGAGCAGCACAGCATTGAGTTGGTCGAACAGGGCTGGCGAGTCCTCTGGGTTCAGTAGGTAGGGATCCCCCTCGTCAGGCAGGGCCACGTAGACCAGAACTGGGTCGAGGGGCGTAAAGATGCCGTATTTCTTGTCTTTGTAGAAGAAGGTAGCCAGCAGTTGGAATTCCTGGGCATCTTCCTCGCTTTCGCCCAGCTCGAACACATCTTCCTCTTCAACAGGGGGCAACTCTCCCTGCACCGTCAGGATGTCGAAGCCGTTTTGCTGCAGAGTCAAGTTCAACTCCTCCAAGACGGCCTGGATGGTGGGGATAGCAGCCTGGAGCTCCTCTGGATCCGGCTCATCCAGGATCCCTTCCATGTCCGCATCTCCGTTCACCGCTTGGCCGGGCTCTTCTTCCCCCTCCCAAACCAGAACTTTGATCACGGCGTCCACGGGCGTGGCCAGTGCATAGGCTTGTTCCTCAATGACCACCTGCCTCAGGATCTCGCATTTCAGAGGCTGGTTCTGCTCGTCGCGGAGCACTAAGGTTTCGCGGGATTCGGCCATGGAAAGCAACCCAGGGTAGGAAAATGAGGTCAACCAAAGCTTATTCTCCCATGTTCTGATCCCCCGCAGAACTCAGGGATCCTCGTCGGCACTGCCGGCTTCGGCCTGGGCCAGGGCTTCCAGAGCCAGCAGGATCTCCTCTTCTCGCTGGCTATAGGTCTCTTCATCGATCTCCCCCAGATCGAGCTGAATCTGGAGAGCGGTGAGTTCTTTCTGGAGGTTTTCTTTGCTGTCGAGTTGTGCCTCGGCCCGCTCGCGAATCTGCTCCGCCAACCACAGCAAGCTCTGGGCCGGCCACGTCAGCAATTGCCAAACCATCCCCGCGCCTCTCCCGTGATTTAGGTCAATCCTAACAAGCGGATCCCACCTCCGCCTAAAGCCCGATAACCGATGCTCAGACCCTCCCAAAGGTGGCGCCATAGACCCGAAACAGAGGGATCCCTGCCGCTGGACTCTGCTGCTGGTTGCCGTTGCTGATACATTTACGCTGAACACTGCTGAACATCACTGTTCAACTATGCAGCGATAGCATTCTGCTTGTTTCCATTCGCGTTAGCGGGACGGAGTCCAAACAGAATGGCGGTATCCCGCAAAGCTTTGAGTAGAATACCCAAAGCGCAGTTTCCGTGTCGTCTTACTACCAATTTTCTGCTTTGCTTTGGCTACCATGTTGGCAGACTCGAAAGTAAACAGAAAGATCAACTGGTAGTAATCCGTACTGAACATATTATACATTATTTTCAGTATAGTTGAGCTTATTATTGACTAGAGTCATGCTCCTGTTCCAGCAACTCCAGCAGGTGGGTGTTGTTGGCTGCCCTGGCTGCTTCTAGACGATGGGCCAGAGAGACAGCGATGTTCCGCCGATGGCGGGCCAGAAAGCTAGCTCCACTCGCTTCAGCAGTTGCGCTCATAGAAAATAGAAAAAGGCCGAGGCAGTTGAACGGGCTATGGAGGTGTTGAGACGAGTGGGGATCGCCGAGCAAGCCGAGAAGTATCCTGGTCAACTTTCGGGGAGGCAGCAGCAGCGGGTGGCGATTGCCCGCGCTTTGGCCATAAATCCGGCGGTGATGCTCTTCGATGAGCCCACCTCGGCCTTGGATCCGGAGATGGTCAAAGAGGTGCTGGACGTGATGCGGGAGCTGGCCCGCTCGGGCATGACCATGGTGTGTGTAACCCACGAGATGGGCTTTGCCCGCGAGGTGGCGGATCGGATTGTCTTCTTCGACCGCGGCAAGATCGTGGAAGAAAACACCCCCCAAGAGTTTTTCAGCAACCCCAAGGAAGAGCGTTCTCGCCTTTTCTTGTCGCAGATCCTTTCCCACTAAGGGGCTGCGCTTAGAGAGGCGCAAGCCGTGCCAGAAAGGCCCCCTCCGGCTCTTGGTAGAGAATTTGTCCCTGCCAGCCGTTGGCGTGGGCACAGCGCAGCAGGGTTTCCGGATCCACAAACAGCCAGGGAAAGGGATCCCCGCGCTGCCCGCCGTACTCGGCCACAAAGTTCACCACCCTGGCTTTTGCCTCGCCCGCTGTTCTGCAGTCTCTCCCCTTCTCCCGATCCTCGGCTTCAGAATTAGCTGAACTTTCTACCTGCGGCAGATCCGCCGCGTCGCCCTCTTCACTGAGATCGGCTAGATCGGTGGAATCCACAAGCAACTGGCCGGTGGGCTGAACCCAGTGGCGGGCCAAGCTTAAAAAGCGCTCCAACCCCGCCAGGGATCCCACCAGGCCGGCGCCGTTCATCAGCAGCAGCAGCGTATCGAAGGGCTCTTCCGGCCCCTCCCAGTGGAACAGGTCGGCGGCGATGCGGCAATGCACCCCCCGTTCGGCCATGATCTGCAACGCCACCGGCGAGCGATCCAGGGCGGCTACGGCAAACCCCTCCTCCTGCAACAGCAGGCTGTGGCGGCCCGTGCCGGCGCCAATGTCCAGCACCCGACCGCGGCAGAGCTCTAAGGCCAGGGCCTCCACCTCCGGCAGCTCTTGGGTGAAGAACACCTCCGGCGAGACCACCTGGGGCTCCTCTGCCAGCGGGATCCCCTCGGCGCTGTAGGCGTGCAAGAGCAGGGATCCCCTCGCCTGGCCCCGGTGCCAGTCCCACAGGGCTTGCTCGAGCGGATCCTGAGGCAAAGGGTTTTCGACAACCTCTATCATGGGAAGGGAAAGCTAGAGTCTTGCCCCAATGGCCATTGCCGCATTTCTTTACGCTGCCGCTTTGGTTCTTTTGCTGATCGCAGGAGTCGTTTGGGCCACCTCTCAGCCGGCTAACTTGGAGACCGAGCCACAGGCCGGCGCACCTCCAGAAGAGCCCCCGGCAACCCCATCTGTTCCTGTTTCCATTGTGGAGCAACTGGAGCGCCAATACCGCAACAGCCCTTCCTACCGTCCCGATCCTTAGCGTATGCTTCAAGAAAGTTCTTGAAGATCCTTGAAGAGGGGGGGTCCAAGAGCTTCCTGAAGGCGTGAGCGGTACCCCTGCTGTCCGGATTCTGCTGTTCTCTTCCTTGGGGCCCATGGCTGCGAAGTCTCCACCCCCTATCGTCTACATTGCCCTAGGGCTATTGCTCCTCTGGGGTGGTCATCGCGCCTGGCAGGCGGGCTACATCTGCTGGCCAGAAGGGATCCCTCTGCCAGGGTTGGGCGGTAGGGCCCAAGATCTGCTCTTAACCAGCGGCGAGCGCACCCTGTTTGCCGATAGCAGTCCCGCCGCCGTGGCTGCAGCAGAGCTGTTGCGCCAGGGCAATTTCGGCGCGGCGATCCCGCTCCTAGAGATGGGGCTACAGAACAACCGCAACGACCCGGAAGCTCGCATTTTCCTCAACAACGCCCGCGCCCAGCAGCAGGGCAACCCCTTGAGCATAGCCGTGGTGGTGCCCATCTCCAGCAACCCCAACCGCGCCAAGGAGACCCTGCGCGGCGTGGCCCAGGCCCAAGAGGAGCTATTTCAGCAAGGGGGTATTGCAGGGCGGCTGCTGCGGGTGGTGATTGCCGACGACGGGGATAACCCAGAGCGAGCGGCGGCAGTGGCCAAAGCCCTGGTGGGCCAGCCCGAGATCCTGGGGGTGATCGGCCACAACGCCAGCGATGCCACCCTGGCGGCGGCTGAGATCTATCAGTCTGCCGGCCTGGCCATGATCTCCTCCACCTCCACCAGCACCCGCATCAGCCTGCTGGGGAACGCCATCTTTCGCACCGTCCCCTCCGACCAGATTGCTGGCACGCAACTGGCCCGCTATGTCCTTAACAAACTGCGCCTGCAGAGGGTGGCCATCTTCTACAACCCCAACAGCGCCTACAGCACCAGCCTGCGCGACGCCTTTGCCGCTACCCTGACCAGCGAAGGGGGCGTTGTGCTGGCGACCTTCGACCTGTCGGCAGCCGATTTCAACCCCCAGGCCAGCCTGCAGACAGCTCTGGGGCAGGGATCTCAGGCGGCTTTCTTGGCGCCCACGGCTTCCGTGGCCGAAAAAGCGCTGGCCGTTGCCCGCGAGAACGCTGCCCTTGGCCAGCCCCTCGCCCTGGTGGGGGGGGATGTGCTGTTTAGTCTCACCACCCTCAAGGAAGGGGGGGCAGCAGTAGAGGGGCTGGTGGTGGCGGTGCCCTGGCATCCCGACGTGCCCCGCAACCGCGGCTTTGCCCAGAAGGCAGCCCAGATGTGGGGAGGGCAGGTGAGTTGGCGCACGGCACTGGCCTACGACGCCACCCGTGTTTTTCTCCAGGCTATTCGGCAGGGATCCCCCAGCCGCAGCGGCATTCTCACTGCCCTGGGCGACCCCAACTTCCGCTTGCCAGACGGCGCTTCCGGGGAGGTGCGCTTTTTGCCCTCCGGCGACCGCGATGCTCCCCATGTGCTGGTGCGCATTGAACGGGGCAACCGCTCCGGCACCGGCTACGATTTTGTGCCCCTCCCCTAGGGCAGGCGCTACAGTAGGGGGTGCTCTCCATCTCCTCAGCTTGGACAGATCCCATGCCCAGCCGGATCACCGCGTGTTTTCAGGCGCTGCGCAGCCGCGGCGAAGCCGCCCTCATCCCCTACCTCACCGCCGGGGATCCCAACTTGGAAACCACCTTTGCGGCCCTGCAAGTTTTGGAGGAGAACGGCGCCGACCTCATCGAGTTGGGGGTACCCTATTCGGATCCCCTGGCCGATGGGCCGGTGATCCAGGCAGCAGCCACCCGCGCCCTCAGCCGGGGCGTCACCTTGGGCGACATCTTGCAGGGCTTGCGGGGCCTCTCGCTGCGGGCTCCCCTCGTCCTGTTCACCTACTACAACCCCATCCACCAGCTCGGCATCCCCACCTTTGTGCGGCAACTGCGCCAGGCCGGCTGTGCCGGCTTGGTCGTCCCCGACCTGCCCCTGGAAGAGGCCGGATCCCTGCGGGAAGCAACGCAGGCGGAGGGGATCGACCTCATCCTGCTGGTGGCCCCCACCAGCCCCGCCGAGCGAATGCGCCGTATTGCCCAACAGTCCAGCGGCTTTATCTACCTGGTCAGCACCACCGGCGTCACCGGCGAACGGGCCACCCTGGAGCAGCGGATCCCGGCCTTGCTGCAGCAACTGCGCCAATACACCTCCCTGCCGATTGGGGTAGGCTTCGGCATCTCCACCCCCGACCAGGCCCGCCAGATTGCTCTCTGGGGAGCGGATGCGGCGATCGTGGGCAGTGCCTTTGTGCAACGGCTGGCCAAGGCCCCCACCCCCGCCCAAGGGCTGCAACAAATTGCCCACTTCTGCCGGGATCTCAAAGCTGCCCTGCAAGGCATAGGTACCCCGCAACATTGACTGCTGCAGTGTGTGGGCAAGAGGCTTGCCTTTATCTCAAAACAAGTGAAACGAATGTTTACATTTTTTTACTGCCCTCGCCGACCAGTTTCTGGCCTGCTGACCCAACAGAGCCAGAGGATTGGCGGCCAAGCAGACACTCTGGTGCCTGTTTATTTGTAAATCTTCACAAAACACTCATCCCTCCCACGCTATAAAATTGACCTGGATGCTCGGCTGTCTGAAAGTCGCAGAGGTTCTTGACCTGTCTCAAAATCTGGGGCTTCGGTGGGGGTAGTTTTGAGCAACCCGCTCCACAGGATCCCCGGTTTTTGGGCAAGGAGGATCCCGCAAACAACAGAGTTTGGGATCCCACTTTTGAGAGGTTCAGCCAGTCGCCCATCGCTTTTTGGAAAGACCAGAAGGAGATCCATCATGCAAGACGCCTTTACCCGGGTGATCGCTCAGGCAGATGCACGCGGTGCCTTTTTAAGTGATCAAGACTTCGACCGTCTGGCGGCTTTGGTGGCAGAAGGCAACAAACGCCTGGATGCTGTCAACCGCATGACCAGCAACGCCGCCCAAATCGTAACCAACGCGGCTCGTTCCCTGTTTGCCCAGGAGCCGGATCTGATCGCCCCTGGCGGTAATGCCTACACCAACCGTCGCATGGCCGCCTGCCTGCGGGACATGGAGATCATCTTGCGCTACATCACCTACGCCACCTTGGCGGGGGATAGCTCGGTGCTGGAAGATCGCTGCCTCAACGGCCTGCGGGAGACCTACATTGCGCTGGGGGTGCCCACCAGCTCCATGGCCAACGCCATTGCGGCCATGAAGAAGGAAGCCCTGGCCAAGATCATGGATCCGAACGGCATCACCCCTGGCGACTGCTCGGCGCTGCAAAGCGAGGTGGCCAGCTACTTCGACAAGGCGGCTGCCGCCATTGTTTAAGTTAAAAGCGGTCGTCCCTCTTTAAAGCTCCGTGAGATCGCCTAGATCCCTTTTTTCCGACAGGCAGACAGGCATTCCCAACTTGGAGGAGTGCCGGCTGCTCAACTAAGACTTTTGCTAACAGTCAACGCATTTAGGAGTTGCAAGGTGAAAACTGTCATTACCGAAGCGATTGCCGCTGCTGACAATCAAGGGCGTTTTCTCAATGCCAGCGAGCTGCAGGCCGTTAATGGTCGTTACCAGCGCGCTGCTGCCTCTCTGGAAGCGGCCCGTGTCTTGACCCAAAACCAACAAACGCTGGTGCGCGAAGCGGTGCAGGAAGTGTTCAAGCGCTTCCCCTACCTGACCCAGCCGGGCGAAATGGGTCACGGCGATGTGTTTCAGGCCAAGTGTGCCCGCGACATTGGCTACTACCTGCGCTTTATCACCTACTCGCTGGTTGCAGGCGGCACGGGCCCCCTCGATGAATACCTGGTGGCGGGCCTGCGGGAGGTGAACCGCTCCTTTAACCTCTCCCCGAGCTGGTACATTGTAGCTCTGCAGCACATGAAGAGCCGTGCTCTGGGCATGCTGAAGGGCCAAGCGGCGAACGAAGCAGCCATTTACTTCGACTACGCCATCAACGCCCTTAGCTAAGGGATGCCAGAGTAGAGATCCCGTTTTTGGGGGAGCGATCTCTTTCTTCGTCTTCCAATTGAGTGCCCCTACAGAGCAGGCAGCAGCCCAAGTGGAGCTGAGCTGGTCGTTTCCAGGTTTTCGGCGCCGCGGCTCTCTTCGAGCCAGCTAGGTTGTCTGCCTGCTTCCCAAGCTTTTGTGCCTGGGTACAGTTCTGCCTCTAGAGGTGGCTTTTGCGGCCTCTCTGGCGGTCAGGAGGTCTTCGTGCCCAGGTGCCGCACAAAGTTGAACTCGACTCGGGGGAAAACGATGTTTGGTCAAAGCACCAGCGGCCCTGAAACTTTGACGGAAGCCGGCAGCCGGGTTTACAAGGTTGAGTACACTGGCCTGCTCAACCCACCCGATGCTCTGGCCACCTCGGCTAAGGTGCGTCGCAGTACCATGAGCATCACAGTTCCTTACAGCCGGCTGTCCACGGAGATGCAGCGCATTCTGCGGATGGGCGGCAAAATCGTGCAGGTCACTGCTCTATCGGCGGCCCCTGCCCAGAGCAACGGCGCTGCTGAGTAAGGGATCCCTCTGCTCAACGGCAGTCATCGGCAAGGTGGCCTCGATTCCATGGACGGCTCTGCAAGGGTTCCCATGACATCCAACACGGCGGTGCTGCCCCAGCCGCTCACCTGGGAGCAGGCGATAGCGCGGCTGCAGGGGGATGACCCGCAAGATCGGTACTATGCCGCTTGGTACTTGGGCACGGTTCGGGATCCGCGGGGGGTAGAGCCACTGCTGTTGGCGTTGCGAGATGAGCGGGATCGCACCGCCTTGGGGGGCTACCCGCTACGGCGCAATGCGGCCAAAGCCCTTGGGCAAATTGGCGACGTGCGGGCCGTGCCCGGCCTGATCGAGGCCCTTGGCTGTAGCGATCTGCATGTGCGGGAAGAGGCTGCCTATGCCCTGGCCCAGTTGGGAGACCGGCGGGCGGTGGCTCCCTTGCTGGCCTTGCTGCAGTCGCGGGAGCAGGAGCAGCCCTGGGAAGCCTTCATCGAGGCGCTGGGCCAGCTCAACGCCACCGAGGCCGAGGCGGCGATTCGGCCTTTCTTAAGCCACCCCTCGGAGCGGGTGCGTTCGGCAGCCGCTTGGGTGCTCTATCGCTTTACACAAGCCGAGGAGCTGACCCAAGTTCTGGTGGCGCTGCTGGCCCACCCCAATTTCAGCCTGCGCCAGGCGGCCCTTTTCGATCTGGCAGAATCCGGCTGGGTGGCAGGGGCGCCGCTGTTGGCGACAGCCGATGTGGCGCTTAACCTGCGCATCAATGCTCTGAAGCGACTGTTCGACGTGGCGCTGCAGTTAGGGCGAGTGCCGCCGGATCGGGTGGCAGCAGCGATCATCCCGCAACTGGACAGGCTGTTCTAGACGTGAAAGGGCTTGGGGCTCTCCCCCCCTATTGGCTCGCTTGGATGTTTCGTTAGTTTTTTACTTACCTTGGCCTCTGGGTTGTCTATGTCCTCTTCCTCGGCTGCGCAAGTGCTTCCCGCTGCTGTGGCTCAACTGGCCGCTGAACTGGAACAGGCCACCTCAGCGGAAGAACTGTTGCGGGTGGTGAGAGCGCTGGGATCCTTGGGCCACGTGGAAGGGATCCCCCTGCTCATTCGCGCCTTTGGCTTCAACCGCCCTGCCGTGGGGGAGGCCGCGCTGGAAGAGGTGTTGCGCTTTGGGGAGGCGGCGGTAGGGCCTTTGCTGGCCAACATCGATGGCTTCGACTATGGGGCGCGCGCCTATTCGGTGCGGGCGTTGGCCCGTATCGGCCACGGCGATGCCTACCCCTTTTTGGCGGAAGCCATTGTGGCGGACTTCGCCCCCAGCGTGCGGCGAGCGGCGGCCCGTGGGCTGGGACAGGTAGCGGCACGGCGGCCCCTCTCCGATCAAGAGCGAGCCTTGCACCTGTTGCGGCAATGCCTGGGCGACGCCGACTGGGGAGTTCGCTATGCCGCCGTCGGATCCCTGACGGATTTGGCTCGGCTGGGAGAGGCGTCCCTGCGATCTGCCGTCGAGGCAGCCCTGCAAATGGCCTTGCAGGATGCGGATCCCTTGATTCCCCTACGCGCCCGCCTAAGCCAGCAGGAGCTGGCTGCTGATCCATAACCCCTGCCATTTTGTTGTTTCGTTTCCTCAGGAGCATAACCTATGACTCTTCCGCTGCTTGCCGATCGCCCCACCACGCAAAGCGTGCGGGTGGAGCGCTACTTTGTACCCAGCGACGAAACCCCGCCCGCCTATCGCCCCGACGACCCGACGGGCATCGAAAATGTCATCCGCGCCGCCTACCGGCAGATCTTCAGCGAACACCTGATGCTGGAGAGCTACCGGCAAAAAGCGCTGGAGTCCCAGCTGCGCAACGGGGCGATCTCGGTGAAGGAGTTTATCCGTGGCCTGGGCAAGTCGGAGGTGTACCGGGATCTGGTCATGGTTCCTAACGACAACTACCGCTTCGTCGAGATCACCTTCCAGCGCTTCCTGGGCCGGCCCACCTACAGCCAGCAGGAGCGCATCAAGTACTCCATCATCCTGGCCACCCGCGGTCTGAACGGCTTTATCGACGCCGTTGTCGACAGTGAGGAGTACAACGCCGCCTTCGGGGACGATGTGGTGCCTTACCAGCGCCGCCGCCTTTCCGAGAAGCCGACCAACTTGCTCAACCCCCGCTACGGGGCGCGGTGGCGGGATGTTTCCGGCGTGAAGCGCTCGACGCGGGAAGTGGTGCGCACCTACCGGATTACTCGGCCTCCCAAGCCCGGGGATCCGGAAAACTTCCTCAACATGGCCCGCATGCTCAATCCCAAGCCGGCAGCGCGGCAAAACATCAGCGTCTTCGATCTGAAGATCCCCGACATGACCACCAACCGCCGCTGAGGGTTGGGCCTCCTACCCACTGCGCCCTTGCCAAGCTCTCAAGCCGATCATCCGACGCCGTTCGGGTGGATCGGCTCTTCGGCTTGGTTGGGGCAAGATTCGTTATAATCTGGGTGATGCTTCTTAACACTTGGGTTACATGAACAATCCAGTTGTGCGGGCTTTTTTTGTCGGCAAGGCGGTGGCCGACGTGCTGCGAGAGCGCCTGGAGAGCACCCTTGCCGACCTTGCCGGGGAAGTGGGCAAGGTGTGGGCGGAGCTCCAAGAGGGCTGGCAGACCTTTGCCCAGGATGTCATGGCCCGGGCTGAGGCGGAAGCATCGCTAGCTGCCCAGGAAATGGCGGCACCCCCCTTCAAGGCAGAAGACCTGCAGGCAACCCTAGACGACCTGCGGGCAGAGGTGGCGCAGTTGCGCTCCGAATTGCAGAAGTATCGGAGTCGAAACGCTTGAACGCCAGCACACTCCCATCCCGAGCCGTTTTGGGATCCGAACCCGCCAAGCCCTATACCGCCTACCGTTGGGCCCGAGAAAACTACACCCGCTGGGGCCGCCTCATTGATATTTGGCGATTTGTGCTCACCTGGCTGTTTTACCTCTGGCTGGATCAGCAGGCGTGGAGCTACGGGGGGCAGCCCACAGCGGAGCGCAAAGCCAAACGCCGCCGCGCCAGGGCCATCTGGATCCGCGAGACGCTGCTCCACCTCGGTCCTACTTTTATCAAGGTGGGGCAGTTTTTCTCCACCCGGGCCGATCTCTTCCCCTCCGAGTACGTCGAGGAGCTGTCCAAGCTGCAGGATCGGGTGCCTGCTTTTGGCTACGAACAGGTGGCAGCCATCGTGCAGCAAGAGTTGGGCAAGCCCATTGAGCAGATCTACAGCTATTTCGATCCCACCCCCTTGGCGGCGGCCAGCTTGGGGCAGGTGCATCGGGCCAAGCTCAAGACCGGCGAAGAAGTGGTGGTCAAGGTGCAGCGTCCGGGCCTGACCCGCCTGTTCACGATCGATCTGGAGATCTGCCGCGGTATTGCCGAGTTCTTTCAGTACCACACCCGTTGGGGCGGGCCGGGCCGCGACTGGATCGGCATCTACGAAGAGTGTCGGCGCACCCTCTGGGAGGAAGTGGACTACCTCAACGAGGGCCGCAACGCCGACACCTTTCGCCGCAACTTTCGGGACATGCCACAAATTGCCGTCCCCAAAGTGTACTGGCGCTACACTTCCCCCCGCCTGCTGACGCTGGAATACCTGCCAGGGATCAAGATCAGCGACTACGAAGCCCTGAGCGCGGCGGGGCTGGATCGCAAGCTCTTGGCCCGCTTGGGGGCAGAGGCCTATTTGCGGCAACTGCTCAAAGACGGCTTTTTTCACGCCGATCCCCACCCTGGCAACATTGCCGTCAAGCCGGATGGCACGCTGATCTTCTACGACTTCGGCATGATGGGGCGCATTCGCCCTGGCATCAAGGAAAAGTTGGTGGCCATGCTGGCGGCTGTGGTGGCCAAAAATGCCGACCTGGTGGTGGCCTCGCTGGTGGAGCTGGGCGTGTTGGTGCCCACTGCCGATCTGGCGCCAGTACGCCGCTCGGTGCAGTACATGTTGGATCACTTCATGGACAAGCCCTTTTCCGACAGCTCCGACGAGATCTCGGTGATGGCCATCAGCGAAGACCTCTACGAGCTGGCCTACGATCAGCCGTTTCGCTTTCCCGCCACCTTTACCTTTGTGATGCGGGCCCTGACCACGTTGGAGGGGCTGGGGAAAAGCTTGGATCCGGAGTTCAATTTCCTGGAAGTGGCCAAGCCTTTCGCGGAGGAGCTGATGAACGGCAGCAAACCGGAGACGGAGACTCTGCTAGCCCAGGTCAGCCGCCAGGCGGCAGAGTTCACCAGCAGCAGCCTCAGCTTGCCCCGCCGTCTTGAAGCGACCTTGAGCAAGCTGGAACAGGGGGAGCTACGCCTGCGGGTGCGATCCAGCGAGGCAGAGCGTTTGCTGCGCAAGCTGAACAGCACCGGACGGGGAGTTATCTACGCGGTGTTGTTTGCAACTTTTTTTCTCAGCGCAACCCAGCTATTTTCGGCTGGGCATGCTACTTTAGCAATCGTCACCCTGGCTTTGGCCGTTCTCGCCGCTTTGGCGCTGGTCAGGGTACTCTTAAAGGCAAATGGATCAGAGCCACTGATGTGATGCGACGATATGCCTGCGCTACGGATCCAGGCAAGGTCCGCAGCAGCAATCAGGATGCCTACTACTGTGATCCAGAAGGACGTTACTTCATCGTTGCCGATGGCATGGGAGGGCACGCTGCCGGAGCAACAGCCAGCCTGTTGGCGGTCGAGGTCATTCGCGAGTGCCTTGAGCGGGGTTGGCAGACCGTGCCAGCGCCCAAGCTGCTCAGCGAGGCGATAGAAGCGGCCAACGAGGCCATTCTTAAAGACCAGCGAGAAAACCCGGAGCGGGCCGACATGGGCACCACCGTGGTGGTGGCTCTGGTGGATCCCAACAACAATTGCTGGAGCGCTCACATCGGCGACTCTCGCCTTTACCGCCTCCGCGGATCTGAGATGCAGCAGATGACGGAGGATCACACCTTGGTAGCTCGCTCGGTTCGCCAAGGGGAGTTGACCCAGGCGCAAGCCCGCATGCACCCCTGGCGCCACATTCTCGAGCGCTGCCTGGGCCGCCCCGATGCAGGGCCGCCTGCTGTTCAGCCGATTACAATGCGCCCTGGGGATCGCCTGCTGTTGTGTAGTGACGGGCTCACCGAAGAGCTAGATGACGAGGTCATCGCCGAGTACTGCCTGAAGGTGGAGGATTTGGATCAACTGGCCTGCCAGTTGGTCGAGGCGGCCAAAGAGCGGGGCGGTCGGGACAACATCACGGTGGTGATCGCCGAATACGCCTAGTTCGCGGCCAGCTAGAGACGGTATTGCCGGTACACTTCGCCGGCAGCCCGGTGCAGGAGCGAGTGGCGGTAGACAAGCTGAGCGAGGTCGTTGCCGTAGCCGCCGCCGATAACGCAGGCAACGGGGTAGCCTCGCTTTAAGCAGGTGTCCAGCACCTGCATATCGCGGCGGAAGAGCCCCTCGTCGCTGAGGGCCAGCTTGCCCAAGAGATCTTCGCGGTGGGGATCCACCCCCGCATCATAGAGCACCAGATCCGGGCGCACCTGAGCCAACAGATCGGGCAGGTAGTCGGCCAGGGTTTGCAGATAAGCTTCGTCTTCCAGGCCCACCGGCAGGGGCACGTCCAGGTCGCTGGCCTGCTTGGTGGCGGGGAAGTTGGCGGCGCAGTGCATGGAAAAGGTAAACACCCGCGGCTCGGAGCGGAAGATCCAGGCGGTGCCGTCGCCCTGGTGCACATCCAGGTCTACAATCAGAACCTTTTGCACCAGCCCCTGCTGCAGCAGGACTTGGGCGGCGATGGCCAGGTCGTTGAAAATACAGAAGCCGGAGCCGTAGGCGGGAAAGGCGTGGTGGGTGCCGCCGGCGGTGTTGCAGGCCAGGCCGTGGCGCAGGGCCAATTGGGCGGTCAGGACGGTGCCGCCCACCGCGCGACAGGTGCGCTGCACCAGCTCGGGACTCCAGGGCAGGCCGATGCGCCGCTGCAGTTTGGCCTCCAGGGATCCCTCGCAGTAGGCCCGCACGTACTCTGGCGTGTGCACCGATTCGATCCAAGCCAGGGGGGGGAGTTCCGGCTGATGCACTTGCTGAGGGCGGATCACCCCTTCCCGCAGCAGCAGCTCGTGCAGGAGGCGGAATTTGGGCATGGGAAAGCGATGGCCCGGCGGCAGGGGGGCGCTGTAGTCGGGGTGGTAAACGACGGGCAAAGACATTCCAAGCAACCGGATCGACGGGGGTGAGCATAGCCTATTGGGGCCCCAGTGCTTATGGTAGAGGTAGCCCACTCTGGCCGGATCCCTGCGGGGGCTCTGCGCTGTTCTCTCTACCGCCGCGATTCCCTATGTTTACTGCGTCGGATCCCTTTTTGGGTCGCCTCTTGGCCCAGCGCTATCGCCTGACCCATCTGCTGGGGCAAGGAGGCATGGGGCGGGTCTACTTGGCCCAGGATCTGCTTTTTGGCGGGGTGGAAGTGGCCGTTAAGCTGCTCTCCCAGCCGGCGATGGACGAGCAGGCCCGCCTGCGCTTTGAGCGGGAAGCCAAAGCCTGCGCCGCTTTGGGCCAGAAAAGCCTGCACATTGTCAAGGTAAGCGACTACGGCATCACTGCCGATGGGGTGCCTTTCTATGTGATGGAATACCTCAACGGCCAAACCCTCAAGGACATTCTGGCGACGGGATCTCTGCCGCTGGAGCGCTTTTTTCGGCTGGCCCGCCAAATTGGCCTGGGGCTCAAAGCAGCCCACGAAGGGATCCTCCTGGAAGGACAGCGGATCCAGGTGATCCACCGCGACCTCAAGCCGGCCAACGTGATCGTGCTGGCCGACGAAAGCTTGGGGGAGCTGGCGAAGCTGGTGGACTTTGGCATTGCCAAGCTGCTCAACACCCGCGAGTCGCTCAGCCTTACCCACGCCTACCTGGGGACGCTGGCCTACTCCTCCCCGGAGCAACTGGAAGGGTTGCCGCTGGATGCCCGCTCCGACATCTACAGCTTCGGGATCATGCTCTACCAGATGGTGTCCGGCCAGATGCCCCTCCAGCCTACCACCGAATCTTTCCCGGGCTGGTACCAGGCCCACCACAAGCAGCGTCCCCTGCCTTTGGAAGAGCTGGGACTGCCGTTGGCGCTGCCCGCCGGTTTGTCGGATCTGATCCTCAGTTGTTTGGCCAAAGATCCGGCCGCCCGTCCGCCCACGGTGGCCAATGTGTTGGCGGAGCTGGAGCGCATCCAAGCCAGAGCGCAGGGATCCCCCAGAGGAGCTTCCCAGGCTGTTGCCCTTCAATTTCCAGCGATCCCCTCTGGCCCGCTTTTTCCCTCGGCGCCCCCCCTGGCCACGGCCGGCACGCTGCGGCTTGCGCCCCCGACAATGGCCAGCGAGAACAGGGGATCCCTGCTCTGGGCCCGCCTGATCCCCTTCTTGGGGGGCAGTTTGCTGGGCTTGGCCTTGGTGAGTTGGGGGTTGGGACGGTTGCTGCAGCGCCCTGCGGCTCCGGTGCTCTCCGGCTCTCGCCCCTCGCCAGCTGCCACGGAGTTAGAGGATGAGCGCCCAGGAGCGGAGGCGCAGCCCGATACGGCCCCTGAAGTTCTCGTTCCGGATATCCTTGGCAGCAGTGCTGGGCAGGACGAGGGCGCAACCCGTCGGGATCCGGCACCGGAGCTAGAACCCTACAGCGGGCCGGTGTTGCGCGCCTTCCCTCTCCAGACTTCCCGCGAGGTGGTGCGGGCCGCCCTGGGATCCCCCAGCCAGCAGGGGCGAGGCGCTCGGCCCAACACCGTCTACGACCTGTACCGCTTGGGCAGCATGAACTTGAGCCTCACCTACGACGAATCCAGCCTGGCGCTGCAACAAATCGAGGCCACCGTCGCCGACGACGTGCCCGCCCCGCAGGCGGAAGGGCTGCTGGAAGACATGCTGCAGGCCCCCTTGCCCCCCCAGTTGCAGCGAGAACTGCAGGCGGTGCGGGAAAACCGTTCTGAGCGCGTCCAGTTCCGCGTCGGCCCCTGGTCTGGCGTGGTCGAGCGCACCCCCCAGGGCCACCTCTACATGGCCGTTTGGGATCCCCCGCCCACCGTCCCCGTTGCCCAGCCCCGCCCAGCCCCCAGAGCCACTCCAGCCGCCGCCGGCCCTCGTCCCGGCCAGACCCTGCAGGAGCTGCTGCGCCGCGCGCGCGAATTGCGGGGAGATTGAGCCATGTCTGCTTCTGAAGACAAGAATTCCCTACGGGGCACCGTCGCTCGCTTCTTCAAGACCCTGGCGAGGCCCTTTCCGGTCGGGCCTACGGCCCTCCTCAAGCCTGCCGAGCCCCCTCCCCCCAAACGCCCGGTGCGCCTGCAGATCACCTGCCCAGGAGAGCCTCCCCAGGTGTTTGTCCTGCAGGGATCCGACATTCTTGGTCGCAGCCAGACGGTGGCCACCATCCGCATCCCCGCCCCTGCGGTGAGCCATCTGCACGCCCGCATTCGCCCGCGTCCGGGCTGGCGTCTGCCTGGCTTGGGGTGGCGGATCCCTCTGCATCCCCTCCTCTACTGGCTGGGGTGGAACGCTGGTCGCTACCAACTGGAAGATCAAGACTCCACCAACGGCGTCTTTCGCCTCAAGCCCTTTGGCGGCGCCGAGCGGGTGCGGCGGGTGATCCTGCGCCACGGCCAGCGACTCAGCCTTGGCCCGCCCCGGGATCCGGAGAGCGTGGTTATTCAGGTGTTGGATCCACCGCCGCCGCAGGTGTACGGGGTGCGCGGCTGCCTGATCCTGATGGCGCTCTTGGGGCTGGGGGCGAGGCTTTGGATCGGCCATGAGTGGAGCAAGTTCTCAGTAGAACCGCCGCTGGCCGCCGATCGCAACCCCCTGATCGTCCTGGCCGGGGATCGGCAAACCGAGCTGCGCCGCCACCAGGGGGATCTCTACCGGGAGCTGCCCAACCTGGAAGCCTTTGGCCCGATTCTGCCCAAAGTGGTGGTGGCCGCCGAAGATCACCGCTTCTACTCCCACTTCGGGGTCGATCTGCTGGGCATTGCCCGCGCCTTTTGGGTCAACCTGCGCTCCGGGGAGGTGCAGCAGGGGGGCAGCTCCATCAGCCAACAACTGGCTCGCACCGTCTTGCGCGACTACACCGGCTCAGGCAACACCTTTGGCCGCAAGCTGCGGGAGGCCGTCGCCGCCCTCAAGCTGGAACGGCGCTACAGCAAAGACGAAATCCTCACCCTCTACCTCAACAACGTCTACCTGGGCAACGGCCTCTACGGCTTTGAGACCGCCGCCCAGTTCTACTTCGGGATCCCCAGCCGCCAGCTCAGCCTTTCCGAAGCCGCCACCCTGGCCGCCATTCTGCCCGCCCCCAACGCCTTCAACCCCGTCGCCAACTACGAGGCCGCCGTGCGGGGCCGGGATCGGGTGTTGGATCGCCTCAGCGAGCTCAAAGTTTTCCCGGAAGAGGAGATTCGGCGGGCCCGGCGCAGCCGCCTCACCCTCAACCCCAACCTGCGCTCCCAGACCTCGACAGTTGCCCCCTACTTCTACAGCACCGTCTTCCAGGAGCTGCGGCAGCTTTTGGGGCAAGATCTCTCGGCAGAGGGCAACTTCGTCATCGAGACGACGCTGCATTTGCCCTACCAGCGGCTGGCGGAGCAGGCCCTGGCCCAAACGGTGCGCGAGGTGGGATCCCGCCTGGGCTTCAACCAAGGCGCCTTGGTCAGCCTCGACAGCCGCAACGGCGAGATCCTAGCTCTCGTGGGCGGGATCGACTACACCGCCAGCCCCTTTAACCGTGCCACCCAAGCCCAACGGCAGCCCGGATCCACCTTCAAAGTCTTCGCCTATGCCGCTGCCCTCAGCCAGGGGATCCCGCTGTCGCAGGTGCTCTCCTGTGAGCCGCTTACTTGGGGCAACCTCACCTTTCAGGGCTGCCGCTCGGGAAGTGCCCCCATGGACTTGGCCCGCGGCCTGATCCTCTCCGAAAACGTGATCGCCCTGCGGCTGGCCCAACAGGTAGGGCTGGAGCGGGTGGTGGCCATGGCGCGGCAAATGGGCATCCAATCCCCCTTACAGCCCTATCCTTCCCTGGTTCTCGGCACGATGGAGGTGAACCTGCTGGAGCTGACCGCGGCCTTTGCCCCTTTGGCCAATCGCGGCCTTTGGTCTAGGCCCCACACCATCCGCCGCATCCTGGATAGCAGCGATTGCGCCAACCCCGACGACTTTCGCACCTGCCGCGAGATCTACCCCGGTCGCGAGGATCCCCGCTCGCAGCGGCTGGTTTTGTCGGAGAGCGTCGCCCAGCAGATGACCGCCGTATTGCAAGGGGTGATCCGCTCCGGCACCGGCACCGCCGCCCGCCTTGGGATCGGGGAGGCCGGCAAAACGGGCACCACCACCGCCAACAGGGATCTGCTCTTTGTCGGCTACACGCCCAATCCGCCTCTGGTAACCGGCATTTGGCTGGGCAACGACGACGCCAGCCCCACCCGCGGCAGCAGCAGCATCGCCGCCCAAACTTGGAGAAACTACATGAGCCAAGTCATTCAATAGGCGACCTTGGCAAACAAGTTCTAACAACTTGACAGAAAACCTCTCCCCCTTCTCCAGGGGGAAGTGCCCGGTGGGAGCGTTGCAAGCTGTCGCGAAACCGTCTGTCACATCTCCTCCCCCGAAGGAAACGGGCTTAGGGGCGGCAGGGCTGCGGCCCGGCAGCGTTGCGAAACGCTTGGGAGGTTTTTCAGTCGAGTGATAGCTACACTTAGCCGGCCAGAAAATGAACTGCAGCCAACTGGGCGATGGGATGATTTTAAGATGGGAGTGACTTGGTCATCACTGAATGAAAGCCTTGGGATCCCTGGCTTTGCCTGTTGGAGCGAAGCTGTATGACTGTCCCTCTGATTCAAAACCCTGAGGTTCTAGAAAGCCGCCTTAAGGAGATTCCTGCCGAACCTGGTGTCTATTTGATGCGGGATGCCACCGACCAGATTCTCTATGTGGGCAAATCCAAAAAGTTGCGATCTCGCGTGCGATCCTATTTTCGCTTTACCGGCGACCTGTCTCCTCGTATTCAGCGCATGGTAGTTCAGGTTTGCGAGATCGAGTTTATCGTCACTGATAACGAAAGCGAAGCTCTAGCCCTGGAAGACAATCTCATTAAAACCTATCAGCCGCCCTACAATGTTCTCCTCAAAGAGGATAAAAAATACCCCTATTTGTGCATTACGTGGTCAGAGCCTTACCCGCAGATTTACATTACCCGCCACCGCCGTCTCAACCAAAATCAAGATAAGTACTACGGGCCCTATACCGATGTGGGCCTGCTGCGTTACACCCTCGGTCTGGTAAAGCGCATTTTTCCCTTGCGCCAGCGCCCCAAGCCGCTTTACAAGGACCGCCCCTGTTTGAACTATGACATCGGGCGTTGCCCTGGTGTCTGTCAGGGCTTGATTAGCCCGGAAGCGTATCGCAAGACCGTTGCTCAAGTGGCGATGATCTTCCAAGGCCAGACGGACGAGCTTATCCGTGAGTTGAAGGAGAAAATGGCCCAGGCAGCGCAGCAAGAAAACTATGAGGCGGCGGCGCGCTATCGGGATCAAATCCGCGGCCTAGAGCAACTGGGCCAATCCCAGAAGGTCTCTTTGCCCAACTCTACCGCCAGCCGCGATGCCATAGCTTTGGCCATGAACGACTCGCGGGCTTGCATCCAGTTGTTTCAGGTGCGGGCGGGCAAGTTGGTGGGACGGCTAGGGTTTGTGGCCGAAAACCGCGGCGACGACCCGGCTCTTATTTTGCAGCGGGTTTTGCAGGAACATTACCAATATTGCGACCCGGTGGAAATTCCCTCCGAGATTTTGACCCAGTATGAGTTGCCGGATCGCGATTTTTTGGAATCTTGGCTGAGCCAGAAAAAGGGGCGCAAGGTCAGCCTCCTTGCCCCGCAGCGGCAGAGCAAAGCCGAGCTAATTGAACTGGTGGAGCGGAACGCCCAGCTAGAGCTAGCCCGCAGCCAGCGCCTGGCGGAGCGGGAGGCAGCAGCGCTGGAGCGCTTGGCGGAAGTTTTGGATCTGCCAGAGCCGCCCCGTCGCCTAGAAGCCTACGACATCTCCCACATCCAGGGATCCGATGCGGTGGGCAGCCAGGTGGTGTTTATCGATGGCCTGCCGGCCAAGCAACACTACCGCCGCTACAAGATTCGCAACCCCGAGGTGCGGCCTGGCCACTCCGACGACTTTGCCAGCCATGCCGAGGTGGCGCGGCGTCGCTTCAGCAAGATGACTTCCGAGGATCAGCCGGACTTGGTGCTCATCGACGGGGGCAAGGGGCAACTGGCAGCAGTGATGGCCGTCTTGGCAGAGCTGGGGCTGGATCACCTGCCGGTCTTTGCCCTGGCCAAGCGGGAAGAGGAGATCTTTCGGCCTGGGGATCCTGAGCCGCTGCGGCTGCCGCCCCAGGATCCGGCCCGCCTGCTGTTGCAGCGTCTGCGGGATGAGGCCCACCGCTTTGCCCTTGCCTACCATCGCCAGCAGCGGAAACTACGCCAACAGGCTTCGGTTCTGGAGGAGATCCCTGGTCTAGGCAAGCAGCGGCAAAAGCTGCTCATGGAGGCGTTTCGCTCCCTTGCCCGCATCCAGATGGCTACTGAGGAGCAGTTGGCCCAAGTACCTGGCATTGGCCCCAAGCTGGCCCGCCAGATCTACCGCTACTTCCATCCAGAAGCCGAAACAGAGTTGCCAGCAACAGCGGAGTAGCCGACCCGCCTGTGGGCAAGCCGAACGACCTGAGCTGGCCTATCATCGTGGAGTCCGCCATTCTCGACCAAGGGAGCTAAGTGAAGGTAGCGCTGTTGCAACTTAACTATACCGTTGGTGATCTTAGCGGCAATGCCGAGCGCATCCGTGCGTCGGTTGAGGCAGCAGCAGCCAAGGGGGCAGAGCTGGCGATTACTTCTGAACTGGCCTTGTTGGGGTACCCGCCCCGGGATCTGTTGCTCTACCCGGCCCTGATTGAGAGGGTAGGCCAGGTTTTGCAGCAGTTGGCGGCCCGGCTGCGGGAGAGCATTCCGGTGGTGGTGGGATCCGTGCAGCCCAACCCGCTGCCGGAGGGGCGACCCCTCTACAACGCCGCGGCCTGGCTGGAAGGGGGGCAGATCCGCCACTGGTTCCAGAAGTCGCTTTTGCCCACCTACGATGTCTTCGACGAAGACCGCTACTTTGAGCCGGGATCCCCGCCCCAGCCCATTGAGTACCGTAGCCGCCGAGTGGGCTTCACCATCTGTGAAGACATCTGGAACGACCGCGACTTTTGGCAACACCGCCGCTACCACCGGGATCCGGTGGAAGAGATGGCCCGCTGCGGCGCCGATGTGCTGATCAACCTGTCGGCCTCTCCCTTTAGCCTGGGCAAGCAAAAATTGCGGGTGCAGATGCTGGGATCCCTGGCCCGCAAGCACGCCCTGCCCATCCTCTATGTCAACCAGGTGGGGGGCAACGACGACCTCATTTTCGACGGGGCCAGTTGCGCCCTAGACTGCCGGGGCCGGGTGGTGGCCCAAGCCGCTGCCTTTGCGCCGGATCGGCTGATTGTGGATGTGGAGACGCTGATCCATCCCTTGGACGAGAGCCTGGAAGTCCAGGGATCCCGCTGGCCAGCGGAGCCGGAAGCGGAGCTCTACGAGGCGCTGGTCTTAGGCACCCGCGACTACGTCAGCAAATGCGGCTTTCGCGAGGTGTTGCTGGGCCTGTCGGGGGGGATTGACTCAGCGGTAACTGCCGTCATTGCCGCCGACGCCCTAGGGCCGGGGCGGGTGCTGGGGGTACTCATGCCCTCTCCCTATTCCAGCCCGGGCAGCCTGACGGACGCCTACCAACTGGCGCAGAACCTGGGGATCCCTACCCTGAAGCTGCCCATCCAGTCGATTATGGAGAGCTACCAGCACCTCCTGGCTGAGCCCTTCGCCGGCCTGCCCTCTGACATCACGGAAGAGAACCTGCAGTCGCGCATTCGCGGCACCTTGCTCATGGCCCTCTCCAACAAGTTTGGCCGGCTGCTCTTGACCACGGGCAACAAGTCGGAGCTGGCGGTAGGCTACTGCACCATCTACGGGGATATGTCCGGCGGCCTGGCCGTGATTTCCGATGTGCCCAAAACCTGGGTCTACCGCCTGGCCCGCTGGATCAACCGCCACCAGGAACGGATTCCCCTCCCCATCCTCACCAAGCCCCCCTCAGCAGAGCTGCGACCTGGCCAGAAAGATAGCGATAGCCTGCCTCCCTACGACTTGCTGGACGCTATCCTCCAGCGGCACATCGAACAGCACCAGTCGGCCGGTGAGCTGGTGGCCCAGGGGTTTGAACCTGACACGGTGCAGCAGGTGCTGCGGCTGGTGCAGAATGCTGAGTTCAAGCGCCACCAGGCTCCCCCTGGCCTGCGGGTTACCGATCGGGCCTTTGGCACCGGCTGGCGCATGCCCATTGCCAAACGCCAGGAAGGGATCAGTTGACCTTCACCCCCGGTCCCTCTCCCAGAGGGAGAGGAGGGTTGGGAGAGCGCAACCGGTTTCGCTTTTCCTGCAAGGATTGGGGTAGGGGTGCGGGTATGTTTTCTGTGAATGAGGGCCTGCCGGCCGGCAGACCCCAGAACAAAGCTTTTCCTCAACTCAACAAAAAACAGAGAGAGCAGGGCTTTCAAGCTTGCCTCTCTGCTCACAGGGATCCCAGAATCTCGCGTTTACCGCTTCGGGAGCGACTCCATAGCGCGGCAAGCTGAGTTTTCTAGATCAGGCCCAGCCAGGAGGCGACGCCTTGGCCCGTCACCGCTTCGATGACAATGGCCAACACAAAGCCGATCATGGCCGCGCGGCCGTTGAGACGCTCGGCATATTCGTTAAAGCCAAACTTGGGCTCAGACAAGTTGGGGTTGGACATGGAAACCTCCAGTTAGGGCTTGGGAAGGGCTACAAGAGGAGCACCTGCCCTTCAGTATAGTTTGCATTTCTTCACATCGCAACACCAGCCGCTTCCGACGGCAGCAGGGGAGTGGCAGCCTTGGGGGCTGGGCTTTGCCCTAACGCAGGGGCGGCACCAGCGTCCAGAAGATTCCCACCTGCAGGGAAGCCACAGGGATCCCCGTTACAAAAATTCGGAAATCGCAGCCTTCTCACGGACTAGGGTAATCTGAAGGGCAGGTCAATGGAGAGAACCTCTATGGCGATTCAGCGTGGTGCCAAAGTCCGGGTGTTGCGGAAAGAATCCTACTGGTATCGGGATGTGGGAACGGTTGCGGCGGTGGATACCAGCGGCATTCTCTACCCGGTGATCGTCCGCTTCGACAAGATCAACTACTACAACATCAACACCAACAACTTCCGCGAAGATGAGCTGGAAGTGGTGGAGGAGCCCAAGCCCAAAGCCAAAGCTTCCAGCTAAGGCTGCCCCTGCCAACTCAACCAAGCTCTTTGGCTTCCTCTTCCTGTGCCCGAGCTGCCGGAAGTTGAAACCGTCAGGCGGGATCTGCAGCGCCTCACCCTGGGTCTGTGCATCCTGGCGGTGGAGGTGCTTCTCCCTCGCACCGTGGCCTACCCCGGCAAAGACGAGTTTGCGCAGGGGCTGGCAGGCAGCTGTTTGACCCAGTGGCAGCGGCGAGGCAAATATCTTCTGGGATCCCTGGACTCTGGAGCGGTTCTGGGCGTGCATCTGCGCATGACCGGGCAACTGCTCTGGGTTCAGGGATCCGCGCCTTTGCCAGCCCATACCCGGGTTCGACTGTGCCTGGAGCAGGGGTGGGAGCTGCGCTTTGTTGATCTGCGCACCTTTGGCCAGATGTGGCTGGTGCCCGCCGGGGTGGAGCCGGAGACGGTGATCCCTGCCCTGCAGAGCTTGGGGCCGGAGCCGCTTTCGCCGGCCTTTTCCGAGGCCTATTTCCAAGCTGCCTTGCAGAAGAGCCGCCGCCCCATCAAAGCCGCCTTGCTGGATCAGTCGCTGGTGGCGGGGGTGGGCAACATCTACGCCGACGAGGCCCTGTTTCTGAGCGGCATCCACCCCTCAACACCCGCCGCGCAGCTTTCCGACGCTGCCAAGAGCCGCCTGCGAGAAAGCCTGATCCAGGTGTTACGGGCCGGGCTGGAGCAGCGGGGCACCACCCTGCGGGATTACCGGGATCTGCGTGGGCTCAACGGCAACTACCAGGGGCAGGCGTGGGTGTACGGTCGAGAAGGGGATCCCTGTCGCCTCTGTGGCACCCCCATTCAGCGGAGTAAGCTCTCGGGCCGCTCGGCCCACTTTTGCCCCCGCTGCCAGCCGCCTCCAGGCCGGGTTGAGACTTGATGGCGTATCTCCCGCCAACGGCTATAGTTCTAGGTTGATCTCCAGCTCCCCTCTCCCTCTGGGAGAGGGGCCGGGGGTGAGGGTCAGCCAGGAGGGATCCCCGTGAAAAAAATGGCATGGTCCCAGTGCTGGGTCGGTCTCCTCGGCGGGGTGGTCGGGATCGCGGCACTTCCTGTTTTTGCCCAACTGGAGCTGGATGCCCAACTGGGCCGATCCCAGGTTGTTGCCCCCAGCAAAGATTGCCCCGCCTGCGATCTGACGGGAGCCGAGCTGCCGGGAGTGGATTTGAGCGGCGCCAACCTGAAAGAAGCCATCCTCAGGCAGGCCAACCTGCAAGCTGCCGACCTCTCTCAGGCGATCCTCAACTTGGCCGATTTGCGCGGCGCCAACTTGCGCGGCTCGGATCAGGGCGGGGCCTTTCTGTGGGAAGCCGATCTCAGCCAGACCAACCTGCAGCAGACCAATCTCACCGGCGCCAACCTGCAGGTGGCCAACCTCAGCGGCGCCGACTTGCGCGGGGCCGTCCTCGTCGGTGCCGACCTCACAGGAGCCAACCTGCGCCAGGCCGATCTGCGCGGGGCCGACCTGCGCGGCGCTTTTTTGGAAGCAGCCGATCTGACAGGCGCCCTCTACAACGCCCAAACCCAACTGGATCCCACCCTGAACCCCGGCGCCCGCGGCATGGTCTTTGTGAAAAACTAGCTCCCCTGTCCCTGAGGGAGAGGGGCTGGGGGTGAGGGCTAGCTCCCTCTTTTGGGCAGATTAAGCTTAGCCCTCTCATAGGCCGGGATCCCCTGCCATGAGTTCCCCTGTCCGGGTTCTGATTGCCGACGACCATCCCCTGTTTCGGCTGGGGCTAAAGTTTGCCCTGCAAGCGCAAGGATTTGAGGTGGTGGCCGAAGCCGAGACGGGATCCCAGGCCGTTGAGTACTGCCGCCGTTGCCCCGTCGAGGTGGCCCTTTTGGATGTGCGCATGCCGGATGGAGACGGGATCCTGGCCTGCCAGCAGATTGTCGAGCTGGGCCTGCCGGTGGTGGTGGTGATGATGACCACCTTTCAGGAGCCGGGTCTGATTGAGGCAGCCCGCCGCGCCGGGGCCAAAGGCTACCTTTCCAAAGAGACTGACCCGGCGGAATTGGCCCGCGTCATCCGTCAGATTTTGTCCAACCCCGAACGAGACTGGCTGCCTGCCCGACAGGAGCTGCCCAAGCTCACCCCCCGCGAGCTGTGTGTGCTGCAACTGATGAAAGAGGGCTTGGCCAACAAACAGATTGCCCGCCGCCTCGGCCTCAGCATCGAAACCGTGAAAGAATATGCCAGCGCCGCCTACCGCAAGCTGGACGCCAATGACCGCGTCACCGCCCTGCTCAAGGCGCAACAACTGGGGATTTTGTAAAAGGATTCTGAGAATTTCTTAAAAATCTTGAACTTGAAAAGGGCAAGCCAGCACCTCCCCCCAGAGGTGGGGATGTTTGAAACTTCGGATCCCTTGCATACTGTTGCTATCCTGGCGTTCCCCCAGAGGCTACTTCTTTTTCCCCGTTATCCGAGATACGGCCATGTCTGCTCCTTCCCCGCTGTTGCTCAAACTTGCCCTGCGCCTGCTCAGCTCTCTGAAGATCCCGGTGGATCGGCGCAGGATCCGCGAGCGCGGCTTTGTGCTGCCGGTCGCCATCTTAATTGTGCTGGTGTTGAGCTTGGTCACGGTGGGCCTGCTGACCCGCTCCACCCAGCGCAACATCCAAACCCAGGTGGAACGGGCGGGGCAGACGGTTAGCCGGCAACTGAACGCCGCCATCGACCGGGCACGGGCCAAGATCGACTACCTGATACGCGATCCCCGCCTGCCCGCAAGCAACCCCACCGATGCCCAATTGGTTGAGGCTTTGATTAACGATGGGGCGGGAGAGCTGATCCCGCGGGATGAGAACGATCCCTACATCCTCCCCGATGAAACCCAGTTCGTAATTACAACCAACATCGAGGTAGAGGATCCCAACAACCCCGGGCAAACCCTGCCCGTGCCGGTGCGGGCGCCGGCCTGGTGGTTTTTGGTGGACACCGACAACAACGGCGTCAACGACTCCGTAACTGCCTACACCATTCTCAACACCCGTCGGGCCGGCGGCAGGGACTTTGAGGACAGCCGGCTAACGGATACGGAGCGGGCGCGGCGCCTGATGATCCGCAGTGGCCCCCTGCAGGGCTCGGCCTTGGCTGGCTGCAACGATAACCCCCTTCAGCAGACGATCAACCCCAACGTGGGAGACTGGTTCCAGGTGGGATCGGCGCTGTACAAGCCTTTCCAGGTCTTCGCGGTCACCTTGCCCATTCAAGGGGCCGACTCCACCACCCGCGCCATCTCGGCTTTGCAATTCCAGCAGGATCGCAAGCGCGATCTGCTCAACAAGTGGGGGGCCTTCAGCCGCGGCGACCTAGAGTTTTTCTTCACTCCCGGCTACAACTGGAACGGCGCCATCTACGCCGGCGGCAGCCTCTTTTTCCGCTATGCCCCCAACAACTTGTTCCGGGCTTTCCTGATCAGCTCGCAGGAATCCTGCTTCTACATGCCTGCAGATAACTCGGAGATTACGGCCTTCGGGGAGCTGGTGGCAGGAGCCATTGGCTACGCCGGCCAGCAGGTGAGCGATACTCTGATTTTCGATGTTCACTCTGGCGAGCAAAACAAAGCGCCAGAGGTGCTGGCTCGGTTGAACAACCAAAATTTTGACTCGGTGCAGAACCAGGTAGAGCCAGAAAATGTGGCGCTGGATCCGCTGGAGCTCCACCTTTTCGGTCGCATTCGCACCCGGGGATCCTATGCCCAAGATGCATCGGGATGGGCGGCTTCTCCCCTCAACGCCAAGAACCCTCGCAGCCCTGGGCGGATCAAGGCCGGTGGTTTTCAGGCTGGTGCCGACCAGGTCTGCCCTCCCTATGTAGACGATGTCTATCGGGCTGACAACCGCTTTGGCCCCAAAGCCAGCTACGACCGTCCGCCTGTAACTCCTGACCCGCAGAGGGGCTGCGACGTGGACACCTTTGCTCAGAGGTTTGGTGTCGGTGCCGGT
Organism: Thermostichus sp. MS-CIW-15; assembly: GCF_054060575.1. Lineage (NCBI taxonomy): Bacteria > Bacillati > Cyanobacteriota > Cyanophyceae > Thermostichales > Thermostichaceae > Thermostichus > Thermostichus sp. MS-CIW-15. Next base: position 55,802 of record NZ_JBSSDI010000009.1, read on the forward strand.
AGCCCGATTCCTCCTAATGCCAGGAACAACCAGAATGAGTCTTTGACCGAGGACAACCCACCCCCAGGCGCCCTTTCCGAGGTGGGCTTGGATGGCTACTGGGAGCGGCGGGCCCGTGTGGAGGGCTTGCGGGTAATTGTTGGGCAGCGGCTAGAACTAACCCGCACCGATTCTTTGCCTTTGCCTCTGGTGCCGCCTGGGGATTCCAACGATCCCACCAAGCTGCAGGCCATTTTCATCAGCAACGAGGCGCGGCAACGGCTAACCCTGCGAGATAACCCAGCGGCGGTGCAGGCTACAGCCGTTTACCACTACAGCCACCGAGATGGGCGCTTTCCCATTGCCTGCCTGGCCACGGTGGCTCACCCCGGCACTCCCTGGAGCTTGCAGCGGGCTTCCACCTTCCCTACCGGCGACCAGCGCACCCAACTGGGCATCAACTTCTTTACCGGCGAGGGCACCAACGTTTGGGAATATGACCCAACCCCGATGCAGGCTCGGCTAGCTCGGGGCACCCCCTTGTGGACGGCCCTCACCAACCTGGCCAATTTTGCCGGCGATCCCGATGGGGCCTACCCACCCAGGCAAGAATCGGGCCGCATTCATCCGGATCCGTTCATCACCGCCTTTGGCAACTTCTCCGAGCTGCGGCGGGTGATCGAGACAGTTAACCGAGGCACCCCTGTCGACCAGCTCAGTCTAGCCGACCAAACCACGCTGCAGACGGCAGGCTGCATGCTGGGCATGCTGGCCGATAACATTCTGCGCATTCGGGAAGCCGCCACCCGCAGCAATCCTGATCCCACAGCTCAAATCCTTTGGAACGACATCCAAGCCAGCCGAGCTGGGAACCGAGAGGCGGCCAATCGGTTTTATCTGCCGCTGCGCTACATCTTCCCGACCACCAGTTTCAACCAGACGGATACCCTGGAAACGGAGCGGCGCAGCGCTTACTCCTTCCTTCCGAGCACAGTCAGCTATCAGGCTGTAACCAACTTAAACGAGGTTGCTCTGGAGCCCCGTTCTGGAATTGGCAACTGGGCTTTGCCCCATGCCCCAGCCAATTGCACTGCTGCTGGCCCCAATAGCAACCAATTTGATCTCATTCGGATTGGTAACCAGTGTCATCGCGTGCCCTTCAAAGATTCTGTCTTTTACGATGGCCGCGAGGCAATGGCGGTGCGGGCCCTCAACATCGACCTGGCCCTTTTGACCAACAACGTCAACGGACAGGCCAGGGGGTTGATTAACGGGGACACTTGGCTGCCTGCCGGCATTGGCGAGAACCGAGAAGGGGGGATTTTCTACGCCTTCCGGGAAGATGCGGTACGGGAGGATGCCATTGCCCGCCCGCCCTTGGGCACCTTTGCTGCCTATCAACAAGCTTGGCGACGTGGCACGCTGGGCAGCGCCGACATCATGAACGCTGGTCAGCCGAATCGAGGCACGGCCAACGGCCAAACGGTCTGGGATCCCCCTGTTTCTGATCAAAACCTCAGCCCCAAGCCGGTGGACTACTACGCGGATCCGGATCGGCGGCCCTATGGCTTCCGGCTGCGCAATGGGGCAAGGCTGGCTCGCGGCGGGTTTAACCTCGATGAGGCTGTCTTTGGTCTCTCCTTTGTTTCTGATAACCCCGTCTACATCCAAGGAGACTTTAACCTGCACCAGACGAGGAACGGGCAGCGGCTGGAGGAGTTCACAACTCTCCTCAACTTCGGGGCGGATGGCCTCTACAGAAACTTCTACGGGCGGCTCCGGAAGGATGAAGACCGGCGCTTTGCCCGGGCGGCGGAGGATCTCTGGCGGCCCAGCGAGGTCTTGGGCGACTCGGTGAACATCCTCTCTGCCGATTTCTGCGATGGCAGCATTGATGATGCCTTTGTCCAGGATGGCACCCTCAACGGCGGCGGCAGCAGCTACGTGCCCGGTCAAGACTACGCCGGTGGACGGGCCTCAGCCCCTCGCCGCAACGACTATTACGGCTGCAGCGGGCCAAACCTAGGAGCCAACACTTCCTTCCTCAACCAGGCCCTGGTGATCCGGGGCAACAACTGGCCGGCTCCGGATCCGAATAGCGCTGGTGCTGGCGTTCTGCGCTTTGACAACACCAACGGGGCCCAGAACCTGGGCGACAACCTCAACCAGCCGGGTTGGCCGGATGTGTTTGCCCGCGACACCATTCTGGCTCCCTTCGACAACGCCGATTCGGATCCCAATAACGATGACAGAACGGCGGGCGGTGGCGTGCCGGCAGTGCGGCCCTTGCGGGCACCCGATGTGGGCTATGCCAACTTCGGCACTCGCATCTCCGCTTTGGGCAACCCGGTGCTGGATACCTCCCGCTGGCTGCTGGTGGCTCCACTTGGGCCTTGCCCCGAGCCTGAAGGAGGCGGTGGCCTATTGGCCGAGTACTACAACGGCTGGCTGAGCAACCCGCAGAACCGGTACAACCGCAACACAGGGTTTGCCACCAACCGTATTGACCAGGTAGTAGGCCCCCTGCCTTCAGACGCTCAAGATGCCAACCTGCCCTACCTGCGGGCAGTGCGCTGGCCGGATCCGGTGTTCCCGGCGCAAGGAGTACCTGACGCCATTGGTCAGTACAACAATGGCTATACCACCAATGCGCCTACCTGTAATCCAAGTGGCACCGACAACCAACGCTGGGCCTGCGTGCGCAATGCTATCGATAACCCGACCAACCTAGCCCCCTTTGCCCGCAGCGGTAGCGGTTTCCCTTGGTGGGGCGGCTTCCAGTACTTTTTTGGCACTAGCACATCGCTGGACTCTCGCTCGCCTTTCAAACGGCGGCTGTACAACAATCCCCCCAGCTGCAACGGCTCTTTGTCTGACATCCTGCAGCCCCTCTGCCGTTTGTCACTACCGCCTGGCAGCCCCGATCGGCGGGATCGCGGCGATTGGTTCTGGATGCCCAGTTGTGGGGAGCCCGATGGCAACAATGGCTTTACGAATCTGCTGACCGATGCAGATGAGCTCAACTTCCCGAGTCACTTCAACTTCTGGCGCTCCTGCTGGCGGCGTAGAAGCGGCTCAGGGCCGAATGGCAACAGCAACGGCAACGACTTTTTCGCGGTGCGCTGGGTAGGGGAGCTGTATCCGCGTTGGCCGGGCCTGCAGACCTACCGCATTTTCGAGGGCGACGACGGCGTGCGGCTGATCATTCGGCGGCGGGACGGCTCCGATGCCACTTTCGAGAACCGCGGAGTTTGGAACGGAACTCCCCTCAACCTAGGGCCAAACGCAGCAGGGGCCGAAGCCTGGCAAGATGGCGGCGCCAACGAGGTTGCCCTGCGATTGGAGCTGGAGTGCGCGGATCCAAGCCAGCCCTCGCCCTACTTAATAGAGATCCAAACTTACGAAAATACCGGCAACGCCCGGCTACGCTTTGCTACCCGCGATGGCAGCGAGTGGGAAGACTACGACCTGCGGTACCTGAAGCCGTTGAAGGGGGTAAACCAACCTTGCCAGCCGGATCCGCTGAAGCCTTTAGCACCCAACCAGAAGCGCTGCGCAACCCCCCTCAACTGCAATCCCATCTGGGCAGACTGGACTCCTGCATGTGACCCCAACATCTGTCAGCAAACCACTATTCGCCAAACCAGAACTGCCACCTTGCCTGCCGGTTGCCCTGGCACTCCGCCAACACCGCAAACTCGGACGATCACCTGCTACCCTCAGTACAACTACGGGCCTTGGTCAGATTGGACGCCTCAGTGTACCCCGCAGCAGCAGTGTAGCGGCACCAGCATCACCCAAACCCGCAGCCGCACGGTAACGCCGCTCTGTACCAGCCAAAGCCCCTTCACCGAAACCGAAACCCGAGCCTTTACCTGCCAGCCTCCGGGGGCTACCTGCACCTATACAGACTGGACTCCTGCGTGCACGGTGGCCAATGGCGGCCTGACCATAACTCAGACCCGCACCGAAACCTGCACCTCGATTTGCGGAACCACCACCAGGCAGCAAACCCAGACGGTCACCTGCCAGAAGATCTGCAACTACAACTGGGGCCCTTGGTCACCGGCCAGTTGCGATGAGGTCATCGACCAGATCGCCTGCGGCACAACCAAAACCTTTACCCAAACCCGAACGGGCACCCTCATCGCCGGCAACAGCAGCCCCACCTGCTCGCCCACTACAACGCAGACACAATCTTTAACCTGTCAAGGGCGGCCTTGCGGGTCGAGCACCTTTGCCCCAGAAGCTCCTTCCAAGAGCCCCTTGGGCGAGTGGATGGCAGCCAAGCCCAACACGGTGGAGCTGCGCCCTGTCCACGAAATCCAAGCCGATCCAGAGCCGGAGACGATCGGCGTGAACACGGTGGCCAAGGCTTCTACTGAAGGCGTGACCATTGCTCTGGAGCCGCAGCTCTCGCCGGTGCTGGAGGTGAAGGCGGGAGTGCCCAAGCCGCCCAAGTGGCCCAACCCTGCCGAGGCTCTGCAGGCGGCCTTCAATTGGATGTTTGGTGAGCCCGCCTATGCTGCCCGCGCCGGACTGAGAGGCAATTTGCTCTCCAGCCAGATCGCCAACCCCAGCAAAGAACCCGGCATTCGCCCTGCCGAGAGTGGTGCTTCTCCGATTTCCGGAACTCTTAGCCTAGGCACCGACGACTGGGCGCGGCAACTGCGGCGGCGATTGCTCAATCCCAATGGAACTGTTCGCTGTGACTCAGAAGAAAAGGTCACTCCCACCGACGGTGGCTTCTGGGTACCGGGGGTGTTTCGCCCCAACTTCAACGACCGCTTCAAGTACACCGCCTACACCGGTGACAGCCGACCCAGCACTCTGCGTACCATCGGAGGTGCTGATCCCACCTTTGAGGATCTCAACGGCAATGGCGCTTGGGATCCAGGCGAGCCGACGAACGTTTTGGATCGGGATCCGCTGTTTGGGTTTGATTTGGATCCCAACAAGCCAGGGCTAGAGATCCAGCCCCAGATGGCGCTCAACCCCTACGCCCGCGTCAACAAAAATGCTGCGGCGCAGGGTTACACCCCCGCATCCAGGTACGCGGACGGCTACTACATCGATCACAGGGGGAGTGAAAACATCCGCAACGGCCTGTGCTTCTACGTCAAGCCCAACGGCAACACCATCCAGGTGCAAATCGACCGGGATGGCGGCGGTGGCAATAACCCTGAGTGGGTAGATGTGGAGCCCTTCACCCTGGATCTGAACAAGCCCACCACCGGCTTTGCCGGCAACAACCCTGTGCTGGGGGTGATCCTGGACGAGGTGACCCGTCGGCCCATTCCCATTCCCCGCTTCCAAGAGCTGGCTTCAACCGATGTGAACCAGCGCCGCCGCAACGACAACGGCACCCAAAACCGGCAGCTCCAGCCGGCCAGGGAAACGCGGGTAAATGCCATTGCCATCAGCGGTGTGATCCCGTCTCGGCTGGATCAGACGGGCGGGGGCATGCACAACTTCCTGCGCCTCAACGAGCTGTGGAGAGATGTCAACCTCTTTTTCAGCGGCTCGATGATCCAGCTCAACTACAGCACCTATGCTACCGGCCCCTTCCTGCAGCACAGCTTTGAGCCGCCCAGCCTAGTGTCAGATCCAACCTTCGTGCGCGGTTACGACTACTACTACCCACCCAATCGCCGCTTCGGCTACGATGTGGGCCTGCAAATTGCCCGTCGTCCCAGCGCGGTGTCGGCTCGCTTCCAATTCCCCTCCAACGCGCGCACCGAGTTCCTGCGCGAGCTGGATCCACAGGATCCGTATGTGCGGCGGCTGCGCTGCGAGCTTCAGAACCAGCCGGATGTGCCGTTGGATCCGTCTGCCCAGATTGGCGGCTGCAATGAGTTCAACTGATATCAACCCGTTCGGCCAGGGGTAGATTCAAGGTAGGGGCAAAGCAGGGAGGGATCTATGGACAAGGGACGGATTTGGCGGCAACCAGCAGCAGAGGGCTTTACCCTCATCGAGGTGTTGGCTTCGGTGATCATCGTGGCGCTGGCCATGGCTGCTCTTGCCCCTGCCCTTACCTTAGTTGCCTACCGGCGGGCCATGAGCGAGCGGGTGGAGCTGGCCAATCGCCTGGCCCAGGAGGAGGTGGATCGCATCCGCACCCTGGTGGATATCGAGCTGGCTGCTGCTCCAAGGGCTTTTCAGGATCCAGTTCGGTTGGCCCAACTGCCTATGGTAGGAGCCGACCCGCTGGCAGACACCCCACCCCCTGACGAAATGCCCGCCGATGCAAATGCCGGCAACTACATGCACAGAGACGAGTATTCTCTTCGCCTGGCCCAAGTTCAAGTGCCGGGGCGGAATCCGGAAGAGTACGTCATCCAAACCTTCCGCGACGAGGGGGCACCCTGCATCGACCGGCGCCAAAATGAGATCATCGCGGGAGTGCCCTGCAGCTTTCGCATGGGGGTGAGGGTTTACCACCGCTTTTCTTTCGACCCGCAGACTCGCCAAGCGCTGCCTGGATTGGGAACAGAGGTGGTTTCGGCCAACCAGAACTTGGCCAATGCCGATGTCTGGCTCTTTCCCATGGCCGCCTCGTTTGTAGAAGTCAACCCCGCCGCCAACTTGGGAGATGTTTGCCGGCAGATAGCCATCGCCAGAGGTGAGGATCCCGTCGAGAGGTGCCGGGCTTTCCCCCTGCCTACCAATCCTCCTCAAACCTGAGGTAGAGCCTGAGTTCCTTCCCGCAAACCTGTTGAAAGATGGGGGTGTTGCCCTATGGTTTTCAAGAGTTTTCGCCGCCGAGCCAGCAGAGGGTTTACCCTCATTGAGTTGTTGGTCTCGCTGCTGATTGCCTTCATCTTTCTCCTGGCCACAGGGATGATCGTCGTCGAGACGATGCGGCTGGATCGGGAGGAGACAGGGCGCACCCAGGTGCAGGCGGAGCTGACCCAAGCCATGGAATATATCCAGCAGGATCTGGCGGAGGCTCTCTACATTTACAACGACACCGAACAACCCAATGGAGACGGGATCCCGGATGTTATCCAGCGGCTTTACACCCCCGGCTGGATCCGCCAACCCGCGGGCGCTATCCCGGTTGTCGCCTTTTGGAAGCTGGAGCCGATCCCGCAGGGATGCTACGCGGGCAACCCCACCTTGCAACAGATTCGCGAAGGCCGTGCTAGATTGCCCAACCAACCACCTGATGGGTTCCCGCGCGACCAGAACGGCAGAAATGCGGATTGGGAAACGCTGCTCAGCCGCCGCGGCATCTACACCTTGGTGGTGTATTACCTGCGCCGCAACTACAACAACGCCGGCAACTTGGCGGATGGTTCGACAACCCCTTGGGAAGGCAACGCGCGGATCGAGCGTTTTGAGCTGAGACCTTTTGCAAGGCAGGGGAACAACGACTGCGCCGGGCGCAGCCCGTTCTTTGTCGAAGATCCCGATCCTTTCCGAGATGGTTTTCTCGCTTGGCCTTCCGAGCAGGCCCGAGCACGCCAGATCCCGATTGCCGGCAGGACAGATGGCCCCCGCCTGACAACTCTGGTCTCCAACATCTTCAGCAGCCGGGAGGGAAGTCCGCAGGTGGCGCCCGCTTGCCCGCAGGGCTATGCCTTTGGCGGGGGCAAGCCCGATGGCGTCCCCTTCTCGGGGTTGGGAAATAACCAAAACGACGTGGGCTTCTACGTCTGCGTGCGGCAAAGCCCCGGTGCCGACCGACCGCAGGATGTGATCATCAACATCACGGCAACCGCCATGGAGCGGGCCAACCCCGGCCTCTTCCGCCGCTACATCCAGGATGCCACCAGCGTCGATATCTCAGAGGTGTCGCGCTACCTGCTGCCGCTGCAAACTCGGGTCTTCGCCCGCGGCGTTATCAACCGTCAACTCTCCTAGGGGGAATGTCCAGTATGTTGGCCTTGGAGAAAAAAACAATTGGCCGAGCTCAGCCGCTTCGATCCCTGGGCTTTACGCTGGTAGAAGTCCTGGCGGTGGTGGTTATTATCGGCATTCTGGCCGTGCTGGCCGTCCCCTCCGGGATCAACATCTGGGCGCGGATCCAACTGGAGGATGCCCAAAACAAGGTGGAGCGCGCCCTGCGCACTGCCCGCACCAACGCCAGGGCTTCTCTCCTGGGCCGAGCTTGGGTGGTGGGGGTGGACAATTCAGAGCCAAACGTGCCGACTCTGGTTATCCAGGATGAGGAGGGCCTCTGCGATGAACCTACCCCCTGTCAGCGGCTACGCCTGAATAATTTTGTTACTGTCAGCAATACCTTCAACGGCGGAAGGGCCGTTTTCGACTCGGAGGGGCGGGCGCGTCAGTTGGGGCGCTTTGTAGTCAGCAGCACCTACTCCCAAGGCGAGAACCGCTGCGTGGTGGTGAGCACGTTGATCGGCACCCTGCGCAAGGACAACAACCCCGAGTGTGGCAACGTGGCCAACGAGCCGGAGGAAGTCTAGTTGGGGTAGGATAGGCAGGCTGCCGATCCCGGTCCATTGCCCTCACCCCCAGCCCCTCTCCCTTTGGGAGAGGGGGGTTGTCTAGGTTCACAGGTTATGGTCTCCTCAACTCTTGAAGCTCCGGAAAAAGTCTTCCCCTGGCACGCTCGGCAGCCGGCTCTGTTGGTGCTGGCCGATGGCACCGCCTTCCCCGGCTGGTCGTTTGGGGCGCCAGGCACGGCGGTGGGCGAGGTGGTGTTCAACACGGGCATGACCGGCTACCAGGAGGTGATTACCGATCCAAGCTATCGGGGGCAGTTGATCACGTTCACCTGCCCGGAGTTGGGGAACACCGGGATCAACGAGCTGGATCAGGAGTCGGCCCGGCCCCAGGCCGCCGGGATCATCGCCCGCAACGTGTCGCGCCTGGCCAGCTCCTGGCGGGCCACAGGAACCCTGCCTGAATATCTAAAAGGGCACGGGATCCCGGGCATTGCTGGGGTGGACACGCGGGCCCTGACGCGGCGGCTGCGCTCCCAGGGGGTGATGAATGGGGCCATCTCGACGGAGATCCTGGATCCGCAGGCGTTGCTGGAGCGGGTGCGCCAGGCCCCTTCCATGCAGGGGCTGAGCCTGGTGGCAGAGGTAACAACCCCTAAGCCCTACGAGTGGCTGGAGCCCACCCCCGCCGACTGGGACTATGGCCGCAGCCAAGGGATCCCGATTCCGGATCCCCCCTTGCGGGTGGTGGCGCTGGATTTTGGCATCAAGCGCAACATCTTGCGCCGCCTGGCCCGCTACGGCTGCCGGGTGATGGTGTTGCCGGCCCACGCCAGCCCCGAGGAGATTTTGAGTTACAACCCCGACGGGATCCTCCTCTCCAACGGGCCGGGGGATCCGGCGGCAGAGAGGACGGCCATCCGCACCACCCAGGCGCTGCTGCAGAGCGGGAAGCCGATGTTCGGCATCTGCCTAGGCCACCAGATCCTCAGCCTGGCCCTGGGCGGATCCACCTACAAGCTCAAGTTCGGCCACCGCGGCCTCAACCACCCCTGTGGGCTGGAGAAGGAAGTGGAGATCACCAGCCAAAACCACGGCTTTGCGGTGGAGGCCGCTTCGCTCCCTGGGGATGGGGTGGCGATCAGCTACCTCAACCTCAATGACCGCACCGTGGCCGGGATCCGCCACCGCCAGTTGCCCCTCTTTTCGGTGCAGTACCACCCGGAAGCCAGCCCCGGCCCCCACGATGCCGACCACCTCTTTCGGGAGTTTGTCGAGCTGATGCTGCAAAACCGCTCGCGTTAGCCGCCCCTCACCCCCAGCCCCTCTCCCTGAGGGATTCCCTCACCCCCAGCCCCTCTCCCAAAGGGAGAGGGGAGCAGAGGCGTAGGGCGAGGGCGGCACGGGCTTCTTCTCGGTCGTCGAAGTGGATTTTCTCCCTGCCCAGGATCTGGTAGTCCTCGTGGCCTTTGCCGGCAATCACCACCGTATCGCCCGGCTGGGCCTCTAGGATGGCCAGGCGGATGGCTTGGCGCCGATCCACCTCCACCGCCCAGGGGGATCCAGGGATCCCAGCCAGGATATCCTGCAAGATCTGCTGTGGATCCTCGGTGCGGGGGTTATCCGAGGTCACCACCACCCGGTCGGCCCAGGTGGCGGCAATGCGGCCCATCTGTGGGCGTTTGCCCCGATCCCGATCCCCGCCACAGCCAAAGACGCAGATCAGCCGGCCTTGAACTTGCGGGCGCAGGGCCTTGAGCAAGTTCTCCAGCCCATCGGGGGTGTGGGCATAGTCCACGATTACCGTGATGTCCTGCCCCGGCAAGGTTACCCGCTCCATCCGCCCCGGCACCCCGGGAAAATGGGGCAGGGCCGCCTGGATGAGCTCAAGGGGGATCCCCAGGTGCAGCGCCACCCCCACCGCCGCCAGCAGGTTGGCCAGGTTGAAGGATCCCACCAGGGGCGCTGCCACGGCCAAGGTGCCCAGAGGGGTGTGCAGGGTGGCCTGCAGGCCGTTGGGGTGAACTTGAACGTCGCCGGGCCAGAGGGCAGGGATCCCTTCCAGGGGCTGCAGGGAATAGGCCCAGGGCTCCAGAGAGGCTGGGATGGTCTCAAGCAGCCGCCGTCCCCCCTCGTCGTCGGCGTTGACCACCGCCCGCCCCTGCAAGTACTCCGGCTGGAAGAGGGTGGCCTTGGCCTGCCAGTAGTTTTCCATGCTGCCGTGGAAATCCAGGTGATCCTGGGTGAGGTTGGTCCAGACGGCAGCGGCAAAGCTACACCCCCAGGCCCGATCCTGGGCCAAGGCATGGGAGCTGACCTCCATCACCGCCACCTCCGCCCCGGCTTCTTTGGCTTGTCTCAGGCTGCGCTGCAGCTCCAGCGGAAACAGGGTGGTGTGGGGGGCTACTTCACAGTGCCCAGGCCAGCGGTTGTAGAGGGTGCCCAGCAAAGCAGTGGGGCGACCGGCGGCCTGCAGCAGATGCTCGATGAGATGGGTGGTGGTGGTCTTGCCGTTGGTGCCGGTAACTCCCACCAGGGTAAGCTGGCGGGCGGGAAAGCCGTAGAAGGCCGCCGCCACCTGGGCCAGGGCCCTGTTGATGCCGCTGCGGGGCAAAACCAGAATGGGCTGACTGCCTCCTCCAGCCTCTCCGCTAACTTTCTCCCAAGCCTCCTGGGCAATAAGGGCAGCCACGGCTCCTCGGGTGAGCGCCTCGCGGACAAACTCGCCGCCGTCAACGCGGGATCCCGGCATCCCCAAAAACAGATCCCCCGCCTGCACCTGGCGGGAATCGGCGCAGAGGCCTTTTACCCACACTCCTTCTAGGGATCCCTGGACCACTTGGGGTTGGATCCCGGCTTGGTTGAGCAATTGGCCTAGAGAAGGCTCCGCACCGCTAACGCCAACGATCCCGGCAGTCTCCATGTCACCTCTCACCCCAATGCTTTGCCGCCTACGGTATCCGCTCAGCCGGCTTCCTGGCCATAGATCCGCCAGATCTCTCCCCGAGAAAACCTAGGCCAGGGCCTCTTCCAGCTTCTGCTTGGCCCAGAGACGGGCGTAGAGCCCCTGGGGATCTGCCAGCAACTGGGCATGGGATCCCTGCTGCACGATGCGGCCCTTGTCCATGACCCAGATCTGATCCGCCTCCACCGCCGCCGTGAGGCGATGGGTAATGAAGATCGCCGTTTTCTGGTCCCTGGCCTGGCGCAGGTGGCGGAGAATGGCCTGGGCCGTCTGGTTGTCCACGCTGGAGAGACAGTCATCCAGGATCAAAATCGGCGCATCCACCAGCAGAGCCCGCGCCAGGGCCACCCGCTGCCGCTGGCCGCCAGAAAGGGTGATGCCCCGCTCCCCCACCAGCGTGTCGTAGCCCTTGGGAAAGGTGAGGATCTCGGCGTGGATGTGGGCGGCCTTGGCGGCCCATTCCACCTCCCAGTCTTCGGCATCCGGCTTGCCGTAGCGGATGTTATCCCGAACACTGGCGCTGAACAGAAAGCTCTCCTGGGGCACGTAGGCAATGGCCCGCCGCAGGGATCCCAGTTGGAGCTGGGTGATGTCCTGCCCATCCAAAAACAGTTGCCCCGGCTGGATCTCCAGCAGGCGGGGCAGGGCATTGGCCAGGGTGGATTTGCCCGCCCCAATCGGCCCCACCACCGCCACCAATTGGCCCGGCTCGACGCAAAAGTGCAGATCCTGCAGCGCCGGCGTTGCGGATCCTGTGTCGGCATAGGCAAAAGTCAGGCCCCTGGCCTCGATACGCCCCTGCACCTGTTCCAGAGGTAGGGGTAGAGCCTGGGGAGCATCGCGGATGGTGGGCTCTACCCGCAGCAGGGCGTCGATCCGCTCCAGGCTGACCTGGCCCCGCTGGTAGGCAGTGATGGTAAAGCCCAGCAGAGTGGTGGGAAACACCAGCCGTTCCACGTAGAGGGTGAGGGCAGAAAAATCCCCAATCGTCAGCGTCCCGGCGGCAATCTGGGGTCCGCCCACCGCCAGCAGCAGCAGCAGGCTCAGGCTGACCAAGGCCACCAGGGAAGGAAAAAGCAGGTTGCGGGTGAGGGCCAGGCGCAAATTGGCCTGCAGCAGCCGCTCGTTGCGGCGGCGAAACTCCCTCTGCTCGTGCTCTTCCTGGGCATACACCTTGATCAGGGCAATGCCGTTCATGTCCTCCTGGATGAGATCGCTTAGATCCGCCAGCTCCTGCTGCACCTGGAGCTGCTCCTGCTGCAGACGGGAGCTGCTCAACTTCACCAGCACCAGCATCACCGGAAACACCGATAGGGCCAGGGCGCTCAGACGCGGCTCAATGCCAAACATGGCCGGCAAGGTGGTGCCGTAGGCAAAGATTGTGTTGGTCGAGTTGAGCAGGGCAAAGCCCAACAGGCGGCGGACATTTTCCACATCGCTGGTGATGCGGGTGAGGATATCCCCAACCGTCTGCTGGGCAAAGTAGGAAGGCTGCAGCGTCAGCAAATGCTCGAAGATGGCCTGCTTGAGGCGGAACTCCACCTGCCGCCCCACGCCAAACATCCACACCCGCGAGGCAATGCGAATGCCCATCATCAGGCTGGAGACGATCAACACCGTCAGGGCGTAAAGTGCAATGCGCTGCGGCGACAGGGCGGCCAAGTTCTGGCTGAGATCGTCGATGGCCAGCTTGACGTACCAGGGCAGGAACACCCCCAGGCCGTTTACCACCAGCAGGGATCCAATGCCCAGCGCCACCTGCCGGCGATAGGGGCGCAGATAATAGGCCAGTTGTCGGAGATGGGATCCCGCCACTCAGGTGCTCCTCAAGCCTTTTCCCACTCTAGCGCTGGGCCGGATCCCCCCGGTAGGGATCAGGCTAGAACCTGGGCTGGGGCCTGCTGCGCCAAGAGTTCCACCTGCTGTCGCGCCCAGGCATCCACTTCCAGAATGTCCTCCAGGCTGGGGGCAGGGATGACCTGGTGCCGCTCGCACACCTGCTCCAAAAGGCGAGGGATGTCCAAAAAGCGGATGCGCTCCTGTAGGAAGAGGGCCACCGCCGCTTCGTTGGCGGCATTCAACACTGCCGGCAGGGTTCCTCCTGCCTGTCCAGCAGCATAAGCCAGTTGTAGGCAAGGGTACTTGCGGTGATCCGGAGCCTTAAAAGTGAGGGATCCCAGCTTGACCAAATCGAGGGGATCCCAAGGGGTGGCTAAGCGCTCCGGCCAACTGAGGCCATAGAGGATGGGCAGGTGCATATCCGGCCAGCCCAACTGGGCCAGAACAGAAGTATCTGCCAGCTCGATCAAGGAGTGGACAATGCTCTGGGGGTGGATGAGGACCTCGATCCGGTCATAATCCAAACCAAACAGCCAGTGGGCCTCGATCACCTCCAGGCCCTTGTTCATCAGGGTGGCCGAGTCGATGGTGATCTTGCGCCCCATCACCCAGTTGGGGTGTTTGAGGGCGTCGGCCAAGGTGACCTGATCTAGTTTTTCGGCAGGCCAATCCCGAAAAGCTCCCCCGGAAGCCGTCAACAAGATCCTGCGCAGGGATCCCGGCGGCACCCCCTGTAGGCATTGAAAGATGGCCGAATGCTCCGAGTCCACCGGGATGAGCTTGACGCCGTACTCTCGTACCAGGGGCAGCACCACCGGGCCGCCTGCCACCAGGGTTTCTTTGTTGGCCAGGGCAATGTCTTTGCCGGCGCGGATAGCGGCCAAGGTGGGCAAGAGGCCGGCACAGCCAACGATCCCGGTCACCACCCGCTGGGCCGCCGGGTGGGCCGCCACCTGACACAGCCCCTCCGTTCCCGCCACCAGCTCCGGCAGCGGCCGCATCCCGGTCAGCAGGGATCGCAGCTCCGGCAGCAGCTCCTCCCGACCGATGGCCACAATCTGGGGCCGAAACCGCCACACCTGTTCTGCCAGGAGGGTAACATTGCTGTAGCTGGTCAAGCCGACAACCCGAAAACGCTCTGGATACTGGGCCACCAAGTCCAGAGTTTGGGTGCCGATGGAGCCGGTGGAGCCGAGCAGGGTGATGGCTTGCATACTTCAAGGATCCCTTTGCACCTAGCTAAAGAGCGTAACACTCTTTCAGCGCAGACTCACCCTCCTACAGCCTGCCCAAAGGGCGAACGGCCCCGCTTCGCGTTTGAGGATCCCTGCCTTATACCGGCTGCAGGGGATAGTGAGGCCCTTTTTTCCCGACTGCAGAGCTTTCCTAACTCTTCATCGGTCGGCAGGGTATGCTTGGCTAGCATAGCCGGCTAGCCTTGCAGAATCTGACCATGCCTTATTCCTCCCGATTCCATCCCTTCTTTGGCCTAGCTCGCTCATGGTCTGTGCTCCTGGGGTTGGGTTTGGCTCTGAGCGTAAGTGCCTGTGGTGGTGGGGGTTCCAGTCGTCCCCTGCCGCCGCTTCCAGCCCCTCCTGCAGGGCGCATCGAGGGATCCCATTTCGACGATCTCAACGGCAATGGTCTGTGGGATCCAGGGGAACCAGGGCTGCCGGGCATCACCACCTTTCTGGACTTGAACAGCAATGGACGCCTGGATCCAGGGGAACCCAGCACTGTCAGCGATGCCAACGGCAACTTTCGTTTCTCCAACTTGCCCCCTGGCACCTACCACGTCACTGCCCTTTTGCCGCCAGGGCGGGTGTTCACCACGCCGCGCTCAGGGTTGGGGCGGATTGTCGGCGGCAGGCCAGCTCAGCCGGGGGCCTTTCCCTGGATGGTGGCTTTGCTGAAGGCAGCTGAGCCGGATCCTTTTCAGGCGCAGTTTTGCGGGGGATCTCTAATTGCCCCGGAGTGGGTGCTCACCGCTGCCCATTGTTTTTTCAACGATCAAGGCCAGCAGGTGGTGAATGCACGCAACCTGGATCTGTTGTTGGGAACCACCCGTCTGCAATTGGGCGCTGGCCAGCGCATTCGCGCCGCGCAGATCGTCATCCACCCTGGCTACAATCCCCAAGGGGGGCAACGGGGGGGGAACGACATTGCCCTGGTGCGCCTCTCTCAGCCGGCGGCGCTGCCTATCCTGCCGCTAGTGCAACCCGACCAAACCAATCTGACTGCCCCTGGTACTCTCGCCACCATCCTCGGCTGGGGAGCCACCTTCCCCCGCGCCCTTGACCAGGAACCCAGCGGCTTTGCTCTGGATCTGCAACAGGCCGAAGTTCCCATCGTCGCCAACGAGGTGTGCAACGCGCCCCAGTCCTACAAGGGCACCATTTTAGACACCATGCTCTGTGCCGGCTTTCCCCAGGGGGGAGTGGATACTTGTCAGGCGGACAGCGGTGGGCCTTTGCTCGTGCCCAGCGGCAGCGGCTTTGCCCTGGCCGGGATCACCAGTTTTGGCCAAGGTTGCGCCCAGCCCAATTTCTACGGGGTGTACACGCGAGTGTCCAGCTTTGTGGGTTTTGTACAATCCGTAATCGGCAGCGCCCCCAGCCCAGCGCCAACGCCTTCTCCGCCGCCTTCCACCGGAACAACGGCCTCGTTTGTCGTGAATTTGAGAGAGGGTGAGGCGGTTTCGGGCCTCAACTTTGGCAGCCGCGCCCTGTAACCGTCAGCAGCAGGGCGGAGATGGTTTAGGATAGGGATCCCGATTGTGCTTTCGTTCTACTCATCGACGGAGGAGATAGCTTCTTTATGACTCAAGTGACGATTGGCGAAAACGAAGGGATCGAATCGGCGCTGCGCCGCTTCAAGCGCCAGGTCTCCAAGGCGGGCATTCTGCGGGATCTGCGCAACCATCGCCACTTTGAAACCAACCTGGAAAAGCGCAAGCGCAAAGCGGTAGCCATGCGGCGCAACCGCCGTAAGTCCATGGCCTAGGCAATTCTCAGTAGTCTGAACTTGGCTTGTGGCTATACAAGGTAGCCAAACCAGGGTTCGGCTTAGTTTTTCGGATCCCCAACGAGGCTAGCCTTCAGGGATCCGCTCAACACCTTAACTTCCAGCACCAGTTTCTCGCCGGCAAACCTCTTCGGCAAGGGAGGAAAGGGGGCGGAGCGCCGAATAGCGCTGAGCACGCCTGCATCCAGAAGGGAATCCGCCGAGGGGGTTTGCAGGTGCAACTTCCCCTAGGGTTCTTTTGAGCCAGGTGCCCTCTTGCCTGGCTGGCTCCTTCTCAGCAGGGGAAGCAGGAGAGTTTAGGTTCTTTGACACTCCCACCCAGGGGATTCTTACGCAGCTCAAAATGGACTCGCGAAGGCGCTTTCAACACGCCCCTAGACAGTTCTTTGAGGCATAACCTCAAAGTTCTGCTTACTTCGGACTTAAGTTCCTCCAGGTTAGTTATTGCCGCGCGGGTTTTGCACCGCAGTAGGTCGTTTTCCTGGAGAAGCTCTGTACTAGCTAAAAGAAGCAACTAAAGTTGCTCAAGGGCTTTTCCGCCCCGTACTAAAGTACGGGGCTACCAAGCTATCCTTTTGTGTAGGGGAGCAAGGCGCTATAGTAGAAGCCAAGTTGTGCAGACAGGTTTCGTGCTTCAGACTTCTCCTCCGCTCGGACGGATGGGCGCCTATCCCTTGGGGCAGGGCCGCTATCGCTTCTCGGTATGGGCGCCCTTAGTCGAACAAGTGGAGCTGAAGATAATCAGCCCTGTCCAACAGGTTATCCCTCTCAAGCAGGAGGAGCAGGGCTATTGGCAGGCGGAGGTGGAGGGGATCCCGCCGGGGCCGGTGGACTACCTCTACCGTCTGCACACCGCAGCGGGGGTGGTGGAGCGGCCAGATCCTGCCTCCCGCTGCCAGCCCTACGGCGTCCATGGCCCCTCGCGGGTGGTGGATCCCCACTTCGACTGGCAGGATCAGGGGTGGAAGGGGATCCCTCTCTCCCAGTGGATCCTCTACGAGCTGCACGTGGGCACCTTTACCCCGGAGGGCACTTTTGCCGCCATCATTCCTCGCCTGCCGCAACTTGTGGAGCTGGGGGTCAACGTACTGGAGCTGATGCCGGTAGCCCAGTTTCCAGGGGAGCGCAACTGGGGCTATGACGGCGTCTATCCCTATGCCGTGCAGACTAGCTATGGGGGAGCAGCGGGCCTGAAAGCGTTGGTGAACGCCTGCCATCAGCAGGGCCTGGCTGTCGTCTTGGATGTGGTCTACAACCACCTGGGTCCGGAGGGGAACTACTTGGGGGATTTCGGCCCCTACTTTGCCGACAAGTACCGTACGCCGTGGGGGAAGGCCATGAACTTCGACGGCCCCTATTCGGACGGGGTGCGGGAGTTTTTCCTGCAAAACGCCGAGTACTGGCTGGAGGAGTTTCACCTGGATGGCCTGCGGCTGGACGCGGTGCATGCCATCTACGACTTCAGCGCCTACCCTTTTTTGCAGGAATTGGCGGAGCGGGTGGATGCCCTAGAAGCGCGCACGGGCTGGCCCAGGGTGCTTGTAGCTGAAAGCGACCTCAACGACGTCCGCCTCATCACCCCCCGCAAGCAAGGGGGCTACGGGCTAGACGCCCAGTGGTGCGACGACTTTCATCACTCGGTTCACACCCTGCTTACTGGGGAAAAGACAGGCTACTACCAAGACTTCGGCCAATTGGAGCACCTGGCCAAGGCCTACCGGGAGAGCTACGTCTACTCCGGCCAGTACTCCCGCTACCGACTCCGCCGCCACGGCAATTCCGCCGTCAGCAGGCCGGGATCCCAGTTTGTCATCTGCATTCAAAACCACGACCAGGTGGGCAACCGCATGTTGGGGGAGCGCCTCAGCCAGCTCACCTCCTTTGCGGGCCTGAAGTTGGCCGCCGCTGCCCTGCTGCTAGCTCCTATGTTGCCGCTGCTGTTTATGGGGGAAGAGTATGGGGAGGTGGCCCCCTTTCTCTACTTCATCAGCCACGGGGATCCCAACCTGGTGAAAGCGGTGCGCCAGGGACGCCGCCGCGAGTTCAGCGCCTTTGCCTGGCAGGGCGAGCCCCCGGATCCCCAAGCTGAAGAGACTTTCTTGCGCTCCAAGCTGAATTGGGAGTTGAAAAAGGCCGGTCACCACCAGGTTCTGTGGAAGTGGTACCAGACCCTGATCCGGCTGCGCAAAACCCAACCGGCCCTCCAGCACCTAGAGCGGGAGGGGGTGGAAGTGGAGCTGTTTTCCGGCTCTGGCCTGGCCCTGCGCCGCCGCCAGGGATCCCAGTCTTTGCTTGCCCTTTTCAATTTCAGCCCCGATCAGCCAGTCACCTATACCCAATGGCCCAGCGGCACCTGGGAGAAGCTTTTGGATAGCCACGAGGCCCAGTGGTTGGGAAAGGGATCCCAACTGCCGGCAGAAAGCCAAGGGGATCCGGTTGAGGTACTGGGCTATGGGGTGGGCCTCTATGGTGCTTTGCACCGCTAACGCAGATGGCTGCGGCCAGAAGGGAAATCTCGACCGCTCCAGACCTGGCAAACGGAAACGGTCTAGCCGATCTTCGCGCCGCGGAAATAGAGGGAGTCAGGCAAGGGCCTGCGGGCGTCGGGAAGGTTCGCTCACTGGTTGGCCGCGATAGGTCAGCTTGGGCTTGGCAGGGTTGCCCGTAGGAGCAGCCTCTGGTTGGGACTGCACGGGTACGCCCGGCGACAGTTGAGCCCACACTTCCGCGTGATTCTCAAACTGCACCACAATGCTAAGAAATCCCCTTTCAATGTCGGCGCGACAGGCAGATATCGCGTCTTGGGCGCATTTGCACACTTGCCGACGGGCGTAGAAGTGATTCTGAAACTTGATTACCTCCACCAAACCCTGAGGAGTCGAAGCCCAGAAGCCACTCTCTGCATCGCTGTAGTCGAGAATAACCACGGCTAACTCCTACACTGACGAGTGGATGGATAAAGAATTCCCAACTCTTCCACTATGGATATCAAACGTCGTGAAACGTAATGGTGATCTTGATTACATTGACAATGTTTCGATATCACTATGGGAATAACTTGTAATCTTGACCGCAGCCGTAGCGCCAGGCCTCTCGCCGCCGTTTCCAGAAGTAGTCTTTTGGATCCACTTCCAGGCGGTCGGCCAGCCTTTGCAGCAGCTCGTAGAGGCCAAGGGCGGCAAAGTGCCCCACCCAGTCCAGCAGCTCCGGCAGCCCCAGCCGAGGCAAAAGTCTGGCTACCAAGCTGGGATCCCGACGCGTCACCCCCCACAGGGCCTGGGCCAAGCCGCCAAGCTGCACCACATCCTGCAAAAAGGGCTGCACCACCTGGGGTCCGGCGGCAACCATGGCTTCAAAGACTCTGCTCAGCAAGCGGTTAATGCTATGGGGATCCCAGTTTTCCTCTCCCAAAGGAGGGATCATTGCCTTCTGAAACAGCCAGGTTACCGCCAAATTGGGCTGGTAGGGCTGCAGCAGGGCCAGGGCCGCCTGATCCAACTGCCGCTGGGCTAGAGCCTCGTGGATTCCCTGTTGCAGACGATCCAGATGGCGCAACATTGCCCCAAAGCCGCCAAAGCTCAAAGGCGACTGGCTGCCGCTACTGTCTCCTACTGCCAGAAGGCGATCCCAGGGCAGTTGCAGCGGGCTGCGCCGGTAGGCGGGGAAAACGCCACACAGCTTGCGCACCCAGCGGATTTGCTCCAGCTCAACCCCCTGGTAGGCAGGGAGCAGCCGGCAGTAGTCCTGCCAGAGCCTCTCTAGACTCGGTCGGCGGGGATCCCGGTCGCAGTAGGTAAACAAGTAGGTGGTGCGCCCATCGCGGGCGGGGAAAGCTTCCCAAAAGGGCTGGTAGCCGTTCTGGGCGGGGGTAAAGCTGTAGAACAGATCCCCAGTGGGTTGGTCGGGCAGCCCCTGGGCACAGGATCCCACCACCAGACAGACGCTGTCCGGCGGCTGCCCTTGGCGGGCCTGGGCCACGATGGGGGAGCGGTGCCCCATGGCATCCACCAGGAGTTGGGCGCTGAGCTGGCCGGCGGTGGTCTGGATGCGGATCCCATCGGGGTGGACCGTGGCGCTGAGAAACCCGGTCTGCTCCCGCACCTGGCCCCCCCAGTCTAGGAAATGCTGCTTGAGGAACTCCAGCAAGCCGACCGGATCCACGCCCACATTCAGCACCCCTTCCACCCACCAGGTGGGACCCTCCCCAAAGCCAATGCGCCCACTGGGGTAGTGGGTCACCTGGATTGCCTCCCACTCTGTCGGGGTGAGCAGCTCCAGTTCTAACAACACCTGCAGCTCCTGCCGCGAGGTGTTCCACTCCTGCTCCCGCCCCCGCAAGATGCCGCGCTCGATCAGGATCACCCGCCAGCCTCGCCGGGCCAAAGCCACCCCCAAGAGAATCCCCAGGGTGCCGCCGGCAATCACCACATCGGCATCCCGGCTGCCCAGGCGCTCAGAACAGCGGTGCACCACCGCCGGAGGCAACACCGTTGGCCCCTGCCGCAGGGATCCCCACCAGGCCTCCAAGGCAGGCAGAGCTTCAGGGGGGGAGATGAGTTCAGCCATGGTGATTTCCTCCAGGCTAGACTAGCCCGCGGCTGTGGAGGCGACGGTGGATTAAAACCAACGTATCCGCCTCGCCCACGTTGCCCGGAAACAGCACCACCGGCAGGTTGGGAAAGCGGGGGTGATCCGCCGGCGTGAGCACCATGGAGATCCCTGGGTAGATCTGCCCCAGCAGCCGCACCGCTGGCAGGTTGAGGCCAACGCTGAGGATGTTGTTGGAGGTAATGCCGCCCTTGCTAACGAGATAGCCGATCCCTTCCGGCAGCCCCTGCACAATGGCCATCAACAGGCGGGAAACTCTCTGCCCAAAGGCCAGGCGTGCCTCCGGGTTGGCGCCGTCAAACCCCACTTCTTCCCGGCTGGTGTAGACCACCGGCGTCAGGCCCTGCTCGTAGGCGCGGTGGACTTGGCTCAAGAGGGCCGGCAGCAGCTCCGCTTCCCTCCCCGCTTCCAACAGGCGCTTTACCTCCACCTCGATGCCCTGGATCCCTGGCTCCTGCAACAGCCGAGCCAACTGCTGGCTGGACTTTTGCACATGGGATCCCACGATCACCACCCCTGGCCGGTCGGAGCGGACAAACTGCCCCATCTCCTCTGGCGGAACCGGCTGCGGCGGCAACTGGGCCAGGGCCGTCAAGAGGCTGGCGGCGCTGCGAAACAAAAAGCGCTTCCCCTGCTCCAGAGCCGCCCAGACATCCTGGGCAAAACGATCCAGATCCGCCTGGGTTTCTCCATCCACCACACAGCAGACATTCCCCTCCAGCCTCAAAAGCCGCTCCAGACAGCCGGCGCGGATCTGCTCCAGGGTCAGTCGCACCACCTGCTCGGCCCGGATCTGCCCTTGGGTTTTCTCCTGCACATAGTCCGGCAAATAGCTGTGGTGGTAGCCAAACACCGCATCCCGAGCAAACTCCGTCTCATGCACCGGCACCCAGCGCTCCCCCACCCGTAGGTAGTGGACACTGTTGCGGGTGATGCGCCCTCCCTCAAAAAAGGCCGGCACCAGAAAATGGGCATCAAAAGGCCCCAGCTCCGCCGCCATCACATCCGTCTCCAAGGGATAGTGCCCGCGCAGCGTCGAGTCGGAGCGGCTGATAAAAAGGGCCCGCTCCCACCCCAGCTCTCCCATGGCCTGCTTCAGGGCCCGGCAGACCGACCGCGTCACCTCGGCAGCCTCCGCCGCTGGCAGGGATCGGGTGTTGGTGAGGATAAAGCGAATCGGCGAGCTATCCTGCAGCCCTAGCTTGAGTGTTTGCGGATCCCAGCGGGTGAGGAGCAAGCAACTGTGAACGGTTTGGGATCCGGTGGGATCATCGTCCAACACAATGATGGGGGGAAGAGCCATGAGACCGTCTCAATCGACAAAGCAACCCGAGAACTCCAGAGGACGAATCCCCCTCAAAGGGCAACCGCTGTTCTCATCTTCGCCTAAGTTGGCCGTCTTCTCTGCCCTTATTCCAGGCGAAGTTTGCCATGATTGAGGTCAACTGGCTCTGTTGAATCCAAAACGACTGCAGACATTTCCCCCCTGCCCACATTCATGGGAGAAAGCCATGGGGCAAGCTGAGCTGCAACTTCAAATCAAGCGGATTCAGCAGGACGTGCTGCGCATGGGGGCGCTGGTGGAAAAATCGGTGGTCTTGGCCCAGCAGGCCCTGTTTGAACAGAACTTGGCCGCCGCCGAACAGGTGATCGCCCAAGACAAGCAAATTGACCGCTTTTATCGTCAAATCGAGAAAGACTGTATTAATTTGATTGCCTTGCGCTCCCCGGTGGCGCGGGATCTGCGCTGGATCAGTACCCTGATGCAACTGGTACGCGATTTGGAGCGGATTGGCGACTACGCCAAAGATTTGGCCGAAGTGGCCCTGCGCTTGGTCATGTACCCGCCGCCGCCGGAGCTGAGCCGCATTCGCCTGATGATGCAGCGCTGCCAGAAAATGCTCAGCCACAGCCTGGCCGCCCTGACGGAGTTGGATGCCGAGCTGGGCCGACAACTGAAGCGGGAAGACGACGCCGTTGATGAAGACTACACCAACCTTTACAATACGTTGGCGCAGCAGTCTGACATCAAGGGATCGATCGAGCCTATCCTGTTGATGTTGCTGGCGATCCGCTACCTAGAGCGTCTGGCCGACCACTGCACCAACATCGGTCAGCGAGTAGCCTTTATCGTCACCGGCCACCGCGACTAATCCAAGTGGCTGCGCCTGTCCCTTAATCGCGGCTCTCATTCCCCCTGGATACCCGCAATGGATTTCTCTCGGATTTTTCATCACTTTTTCTCTCGACCTGCCGAGCAATGGACCGATAAAGACGCGCTGCTTGCCCTCCTGCCAGCCTCAGACCCAGAAGCGCCGGAAATGCTCGAGATTGCCCTCGATGGTCTGGTACGGGCGGGGTTTCTCGAACGGACAGGGGATCCGCCCCGCTATCGGCGTAAGCCGGATGAATCCTTGGTGGTGGGGCGTTTGCGCTGTTCCAGCAAGGGCTTTTGCTTTGCCGTGCGGGATGAACCGGGGGCAGAGGATGTGTATATCCACGGCAGCAACCTTAGCGGCGCTTGGAACGGCGACCAAGTGATAGCCCGGATTACCAAAGAAGGCAATCGCCGCCGCAGCCCAGAGGGAGAGGTGGTAGCTGTTGTGGAACGGGCCAATCCCACTCTCGTGGGCCGCCTCAAACAGACGGAAGAGGGTTTCCGGGTGGTGCCTCTGGATGACCGGCTGCTGTTCGAGCTGGCCTTGACCGAGGGATCCCCTGCCGAGCTGGCGGAAGGTCGGGTGGCCTATGTGGAAGTGGAGCGCTACCCGCTGGGCAACTTGCCCCCCGTGGGCACGATTCGCAAGATCTTGGGCAATGGCCCGGAGGCGTCCATCGATGCGGATCTGGTCTGCTGCAAGTACGACCTGCCCCAGGAGTTTCCCCCGGCGGTGCTGGAGGCTGCGGCAACTCTGCCCAAAAAGCTGAGCCGCTCCGACCAAAAGAACCGTCGCGATCTGCGGGACTGGTTTTGCGTCACGCTGGAGCCGCTGGACTTGCAGCACCCCCACGGCCTCGAGCCCAACGTGGCCGTCTCCCTGCAGCGGCAAGAAGAGGGCCACTGGCTGCTGGGGGTGCACATTGCCGATGTAGCCCACTGGCTGGATCCGGATCACCCCCTGGAGCGGGAGGCGCAGCGGCGCACCGCCACGGTTTACCTGGATAGCGTGGTGCTGCCCCTTTTCCCGCCGGAAGTGCACAGCCGCCTGGCTCTGTTGCCGCAGCAGGAGCGTCTGGCCTACTCGCTGCTGCTGACCATTGACCCCGAAGGGGTGGTGCGCAACTTCGAGATCCACCCCAGCCTGGTGCAGTCGCGGGCCCACCTCTCCTACGGCCAGGTGCAGGCTCTCTTGGCCACCGCCGCGGATCTGGGCCCCGATGAGGAGGTGCCGGAGTTGATGGCCCTGCTGCAAAACCTGCTCCGTCTCAGCCAAGTCCTGCGAGTCAAGCGCCACCAGGCAGGCGGGTTCGATCTGCCCCTGTTGGATTTGCTCACCCCCTACTCTGCCGATGAAAGCGGCTATGGGCCCCTGCTGGTCAGCGATCGCCTCGGCGCCCACGCCCTGATGACCGAAATTCTGCTGCTGGCCAACCAAACCTTGGGCCACCATTTGCGCCAATTGGGGATCCCTTCGTTGGCCCGCGTGCAGAAGCCCCCCACCGCTGAGGCCCTGCAGAACTTTTTGCGTCTGGCCAACGCCATGAAGCTGGATCTGAACTTGCAGGATCCAGAAGCTGTGACGTTAGCCGATTGGCAGCGGATCTGTGCCCGCATCACCGCCCCCGATGTCTTGGCCGCAGGGACTAGCCCAGCCTTGGTGGCCCAGTTGTTGGCTACTCTGCCCCCCGTCGAGTATTGCCTGCAGCCGCTGCAGGAGCCGCTCGGCCATTTTGGCCTTGGCCTCAAAGAGCCCTACGCCTCTTTTACTGCCCCTTTGCGCCGCTATGCCGATTTGCTGAATTTGCGGGCTCTGCACCTAGCCTTGAGCAAAGGACGGGATCGCCGCAGCCCGCGCTCCAGAACCGTGGTGGATCTGCATGGCCCCGGCAGCTACGACCAAATTGATTGGCAGGTGCTGCCGCCAAAAGTGCATGAGGAGTGGCAGGCCTTTCTCCAAGCGCAACTGCCCAAAATCCAGGCGGGATATCAGCTCCATCAACAGGCAGAGCGGGAGCTGATGGGCTTGAAGCGGTGCGAGTTCATGCAAAAACACCTGGGGGAGACGTTCCCCGGCCTGATCGTCAGCGTCCAGAACTACGGCTTTTTTGTGCAGGTGGATCCCATCTTGGCGGAAGGCTTGGTGCGGGTCAGCACCCTGAAAAACGACTGGTACGAATACCGCAGCCGCCAGCAGGCCCTGGTAGGGCGCAAAAGCCGGCGCCAGTTCCGCCTGGGGGATCGGGTGGAGGTGCAGATTAAAAACGTAGACTACTACCGCCAACAAATTGACCTGGCGGTGATCGGCGAGGGACGGCCCTACGAAGAAGAGGAATAAGGCGGGGATCCGTCCATCAATCGCGGTAGGAGGGGACGGTTGTTGCGAACTCCGGCTTTGGCAAAATAGGCGATACCTGGATCGTAGGATGCCAGCAGCGCTTCCCCAAGTCGGCAGCAAGGGCTGAGAGCCCCTTGGCTGCCCCCTGCATTGTCTTCCTATACACTGTAAAAAAACTCCTGCCAAACCCCTATGCAGCCCACCAATCCCAACCAATTTACCGAGAAAGCCTGGAGCGCCATTGTCCAATCCCAAGATGTAGCCCGGCGGCACCAGCAGCAACAGTTGGAAACCGAGCATTTGCTGATCTCCCTTCTGGATCAAGAGGGGGGTCTCACCCAGACCATTTTGCAGCGGGCCGGCCTCGATCCGAGGCTGGTGCGGGATAGAGTGGAAAGCTTTATCAACCAGCAGCCCAAGCTGGCGCGGGTGGATCAGCTCTACCTAGGCCGCGGCCTGGAGACCACGCTGGATCGAGCCGAGGAGTTTCGCAAAGAGTATGGCGATGATTTTATCTCGGTAGAGCACTTGCTTTTGGGATCCCTGGACGACGAGCGGGTGGGCAAGCGCGTTCTAGCACCCCTGGGCTTGACGGTCGAGCGCCTCAAGCCCGTTATCCAACAGGTGCGAGGCAAACAGCGGGTTACCGACAAAAATCCCGAGTCCCGCTACGAGGCCCTGGAGCGCTATGGCCGCGACTTGACCAAGGCCGCCCGCGAAGGGAAGCTGGATCCGGTGATTGGGCGGGACGACGAGATCCGCCGCGTCATTCAGGTGCTCTCCCGCCGCACCAAAAACAACCCCGTCCTCATCGGCGAGCCGGGTGTGGGGAAAACCGCCATCGTCGAGGGCCTGGCCCAGCGCATCAACCGGGGAGACGTGCCGGAGTCGCTGAAAAACCGGCGGGTGATCGCCCTGGATATGGGATCCCTGATTGCCGGCGCCAAGTACCGCGGCGAGTTTGAAGACCGCCTCAAAGCCGTGCTCAAGGAGGTCACCGAATCGGAAGGGCAGATCATCCTCTTCATCGACGAGCTGCACACCGTGGTGGGGGCAGGGGCGGCCGAAGGGGCGATGGATGCCGGCAACCTGCTCAAGCCCATGCTGGCCCGCGGTGAATTGCGCTGCATTGGCGCCACCACCCTGGATGAGTACCGCAAGTACATTGAAAAAGACGCTGCCCTGGAGCGCCGCTTCCAGCCGGTGTATGTGGATCAGCCCTCCGTGGAAGACACCATCTCCATCCTGCGCGGCCTCAAAGAGCGCTACGAGCTGCACCACGGGGTCAAAATCAGCGACTCGGCCCTGGTGGCAGCGGCAGTCCTCTCCAACCGCTACATCTCCGAGCGCTTCCTGCCCGACAAGGCCATCGACCTGGTGGACGAAGCGGCGGCCAAGCTGAAGATGGAGATCACCTCCAAGCCCGTCGAATTGGATGAAATCGACCGGCGCATCATGCAACTGCAGATGGAGGAGCTCTCCCTCAAGAAAGAAGACGACCCCGCCTCCAAAGAGCGCCTGGGCAAAATTGAGCAGGAGCTGGCCAACTTGATGGAGCGGCAGCGGGAGCTGAGCGCCCGTTGGCAGATGGAAAAAGAGGCCATCGAGCGGCTGCAAAACCTCAAGGCCGAGCGGGATGCCGTCAAGCTGCAGATTGAACAGGCAGAACAAAAATATGACCTCAACCGCGCTGCCGAGCTCAAATACGGCAAGCTCATGGAGCTGGAGCGCCAGATCCAAGAGCAGGAGGCCCACCTGGCCAAGCTGCAGGCCAACGGCGAGCCCTTGTTGCGGGAGCAGGTGACGCCCGAAGACATTGCCGAGATCGTCTCCCGCTGGACCGGGATCCCGGTCACCAGCCTGATGGAGTCGGAAAAGCAGAAGCTGCTGCGCCTGGAAGCCCACTTGCACCAGCGGGTGGTGGGCCAGGACGAGGCGGTAGCGGCGGTGGCAGCCGCCATCCGGCGGGCCCGGGCCGGCCTCAAGGATCCCAATCGGCCCATCGGCTCGTTCCTGTTCATGGGGCCCACCGGCGTCGGGAAGACCGAGCTGGCCCGCGCCCTGGCGGAGTTCCTCTTCGACACCTCCGAGGCCATGGTGCGCATCGACATGTCGGAGTACATGGAGAAGCACTCCGTCTCCCGCTTGATTGGGGCTCCGCCGGGCTATGTGGGCTACGAAGAAGGCGGGCAGCTCTCGGAAGCGGTGCGGCGGCGCCCCTACTCGGTGGTGCTCTTTGACGAGGTGGAAAAAGCCCACCCTGATGTCTTCAACATCCTGCTGCAGGTGCTGGACGACGGCCGCATCACCGACTCCCAAGGCAGGACGGTGGACTTCAAAAACACCATCATCATCATGACCAGCAACATTGGCAGCGAGCTCATCCTGGAAATTGGCGGCGACGAGAGCCGCTACGAGGAGATGAAAAGCCAGGTGCTGGCCATGCTGCGGCACCACTTCCGGCCGGAGTTCCTCAACCGGGTGGATGAACTGATCATCTTCCACGCTCTAACCAAAGAGCAAATCCGCCAGATCGTCAGCCTGCAGATGCGGCGGGTGGAGCAGTTGCTGGCGGATCAGCAAATTGAAATTGTCCTCACCGAAGAGGCCAAGGACTACCTGGCCGAGCTGGGCTACGACCCCGTGTTTGGCGCCCGCCCGCTGAAGCGGGTAATCCAGCGGGAGATCGAAAACCCCCTCGCCACCAAGCTGCTGGAAAACGAGTTCCTGCCCGGCGACCGCATCCTGGTGGAGGTGGCCAACGAGCGGCTGATCTTCCGCAAGATCGGCTCTCAGCCCCGCCAAGAGCCGCCTGCTGCTGTAGCCGTCAGCTAGGCCAGTTGGCTAGAGGCTGATCACCTGGTCAGGTGGGTTGTCTTGCAAGGCCGCGTAGAGGTCGGGGAAGCAGCCCACCTGCACCCCTTTGACCACGTTTTTGGGAACACAATGGCCCGGCTCCTCGCGCCCCTGGCCTTTTGAGTCGCACCACTTGGGTTCCCCTTCCGCCAGGTTGCGCTCCAGGGCGCACATGTCGCACATCATCAGCAAAATGTTCTGCGCTTCGGCAATCTTGGCCAGGCGCTCGCCGATGGGATCCCCCTGCCGCAAGACAAAGCAGTTGTCGTCGAAAAAGAACATGCCCACCACTTCCGCGCCGTGTACCCCTGCTTCTAGCTGGGGCAGGATCATCTGGCCCAGCTTGTAGGTGCCGCCGCGGGGGGTGATGAAGACGTAGGCAACTTTCATAGTCGCTCCTTAGGTGTTTTCCAAATTGATTATCATCGATTATCGCCTTCAAAGTAGCACGGCTTACTGAAAGGGCGTAAGACACTCCCCAAGCGTTCCTCGTCACTATCCTCACCCCCAGCCCCTCTCCCAGAGGGACAGCCCTCACCCCCAGCCCCTCTCCCAGAGGGAGAGGGGAGTTAGAGCGGCGCGTTCGCGACAGTGTTGCGTGGCAATAACGACGTAACGAACCGTTTCACTGCTATTTGTATAAACTGAGATGGGATCCGGCGCTCTGCTCCTCTTGCTTAAGTAGGGAGAAGCCAAAGCAGCCCAGTGTTCAACCGCTATCTTGAAAGGTTTGAACAGGTGCAACCTCGAAGGGGATCCCCCTAGCGCCGAAAGGTCAGGGCCCTGCCGCGCACTGAGGGATCCACCTGGCCATTTTGGAAGGCGATCTGCCCGCCCACGATGGTGAGCAGCGGCCAGCCCACCAGCTCCCAGCCCTCAAACGGGCTCCAGCCGCATTTGGTGAGCAGCTCTTCCCGCCGCACCGGCTTGGGCGTGTGGCGATCCACCAGCACCAGGTCGGCGTCGTAGCCCACCTGCAGCCGTCCTTTGTTGGGGATCCCGTAGAGGTGGGCGGGCGCCTCGCACATCCACTGCACCACCTGGCGCAGGGTACAGCGGCCCTGCTGGGCGGCAGTCAGCATCAGGGGCAGGGCCGTCTCCACCCCCGGCATGCCGGAGGGGGAGTGGGGGTAGGGCTGGGCTTTTTCGGCCAGGGTGTGGGGGGCATGGTCGGTGGCGATGCAATCCAGGATGCCCTCGTGCAGCCCCTGCCAAAGCTGGGGGAGGGTAGCCGGATCCCGCAGCGGCGGGTTCATTTGGGCCAGGGATCCCAGGCGGGCGTAGTCGGCAGTGCTGAGCAACAGGTGTTGGGGGGTGACCTCGGCGCTGACCCAGGCGGGCTTGTGCCGGCGCAGCAGCTCCACTTCCAAGCCGGTGGAAAGGTGCAAAATGTGCAGGCGATGGCGATAGCGGGTGGCCAGGTCCAAAGCCCGCCGCGAGGCGATGAGCGCCGCTTCCTCGTCCTGGATTTGCGAGTGAACGGCTACGTCCGTGCGTCCGGCAAAGAGGGCCCGCCGAGCTTGAATCCGCGAGTGATCTTCAGCGTGGACAGCGATAACAAAATGGGGATCCGTCTCGGCAAAGATCTGCTCCAGCACCGCCTGGTCGTCCACCAGCAAGGGGCCGTGCATGGATCCCATGAAGATCTTGATGCCGCAAGCCCCCTGCACCGTCTGCAGCTCCTTCAAGTTATCGGCGGTAGCGCCGATGAAAAAGCCGTAATTGACCACACACTTGCTGGCGGCCCGGGCCAACTTGTCATCCAGCGTTGCCTGGTCGATCGTCAGCGGGTCAGTGTTGGGCATCTCCAAAAAGCTGGTTACCCCGCCGCGGGCACAGGCCCAGGATCCCGTCTGTAGGTCTTCTTTGTGCTCCCGGCCCGGCTCGCGAAAGTGAACCTGGGGGTCGATCACCCCCGGCATCAGGGTATGGCCCTTGGCCTCGATGACCCTAGCCACCCCTTCTGTGGAGAGATGTTGGCCAATCTGGGCAATCCGCCCCTCCTGCACCAGCACATCTCCCACCCAGGGATCCCCTTCCGGTACCACCAGCTCGGCATTGCGGATCAGCAGGCTACTGGCCAAAGCTCCGCTTCCCCTTTCACAGGCGCTTTCAAGATAACACCTGTCGAGCAGGTTAAGAACCGGCCAATCGATGGAACAGCTAGTCGGCAGCTCAAGCTCAAGTTGCCCGAGTCTTGTCTTCCTAGCGATAGAGGTTGCAAGAGCTGCGCAGGTCGTAGCCAGAGGCCAAAACCTCTTGCTGGCGATCCCCTAAGCCAAGGTCGCAGCGCAGGAGATCCCCACTAACAGTTGTATGTGTGTGAGACTCAGTCATCCAACGAACGCCGCTTGAGCTGGCAGTGGGAGGAACAACTTCAGGAAGACGATAGTTGGGGGCTTGCCAAGGATCTTGCAAATAGCGATCCCTGTGGATCCCGCCAAATTCAATATCGGCGTAGGCAGGAGGATAAACCATGAAGTCCATTCGGAAAACTTCTGAAGCACCGCCGATATCTGCTAGAGCTGTCTGGGCTTCTGCAACTCTGGAACGGCGAATGTGGTTAAGAAAATTGGGAATGCTAATAGCAGAGAGAATGCCGACAATTACGATTACCGCCAGCAGCTTGATCAAGGTCATGACGTGCGGAGCTTTAGTTGCTCGACGGCAGAGCATTAGATAGGCTTTATGAAGAGAAAGTCAGCTCATAGCAGCGTCTGCTTCCCCTTTGGAGCGTCAGTATCCAAGTGCAAACGACTCGGGGGCCTTTCTCCCCTATGCAGCTTGATCTCAGATCTCAGGTTGCCCTTTACAGACCTAAAACTTTCCTCGCCTCGTCTAGCGGGACGGAGCCTTTAGGAGCACTCCTTGCCTGTTTCTCCCTTGCTTTGCCTAGAGACCTAACCGCAGTTGGCAGGAGGTGGCTATGCTGCTCAAGCATTCCTCCTATGATGTTTCCGCATAGTGAGGAGCAAAAAGTAACGCAAGCTACAAAAGTTCCAGGTCAATGTCTCTAGGCTGGGGCGTTGGAACTTGTGAGAACCGCGGCAAGGACAGCTAGATAAGCAGGCCTTAGGCCCAACACCCCTAGCTTCTTTCCCTACGGCCGCCTTGCCCACACCAAGCCAAGTAACAACAGAGGGGGAACATGGATAACGTACGCAGCCTTTGTCCCTACTGTGGGGTTGGTTGTGGCCTAGAAATTCTGGCCGACGGCACAAAAATTCGCGGCGATCGAGCTCATCCGTCCAGCCAGGGCATGGTTTGCGTTAAGGGTGCGACTCTCCTGGAAACCCTCGATTGCAATCGGGCTACGGTGCCTCTCTATCGCCCTAGCCTCAGCGAGGATTTCCAGCCGGTGAGCTGGGATCAAGCGCTGGATTTAATTGTCGAGCGCATTCGCCAGACCTCTCCCGAAAGGATTGCCATCTACGGCTCAGGGCAGTTGCTAACCGAAGATTACTACATTGCCCAAAAGCTACTTAAGGGGTGTCTAGGAAGCAATAACTTCGACAGCAATTCCCGCCTCTGCATGTCTTCTGCCGTAGAGGGCTACAGCCAGAGTCTCGGCTCGGACGGCCCCCCCTGTAGCTACACGGATCTCGATAGCTGCGAGCTGGCTTTTTTGATCGGCACCAATACCGCTGAATGCCACCCAATTCTGTTCAATCGCTTGCGCAAGCGCCACAAAAGCGACCCAAGCCTAAAGATTGTTGTGGTGGATCCCCGTCGTACGCAGACGGCTGAGGAGGCCGATTTGTATCTGAGGATTACTCCAGGTAGCGATATTGACTTGCTCAATGGCATTGCTCACCTACTCATTCAGTGGGGCGCCATCAACCATGACTTCATTGCCCAGCACACCGAAGGCTTTGAAGCCTATGCTGCCCTGGTTGCCGACTACACCCCTGAGCAAGTAGCCAGCCGCTGTGGCCTAGAAGTTGAGGAGCATGACTCTAGTCAATGATACGCTGGACTATACTGAAAATAATGTACAGTATGTTCAGTATGGCTGCTTGGCATGGCTAGATATGTAAAACCGAGAGAAGCGGCGGATTATTTTGG
>NZ_JBSSDI010000010.1:0-84089 GCF_054060575.1 Thermostichus sp. MS-CIW-15
TTCTGCTGACTTTCTTAAGCAGGTTGGCGGCAGCATTTGCCTCAGCGTTGACCAACCACCCCTTTGCCGTTTGGTACAGGCCCCGCTTGACACGCCTTCCAGAGGGTCTCCACCCGTCGGGTTTTTCACCATAACTAGGTAGCTCATCTCCATCTAGGAAGCTTGCCTGCGAGCTGTACCTCTACCTCAATAAACTCGATGCCATAATGCTGACATAATTCTCCTTGAACCGACCTGTTGGGATGAAAACAAAGTTTCGGTTATTGACCTTCCCTAAACCGCATTCTTGTTTTTGTTCTTTGTTCCAACCTAAGTAAGCGATAGTGCGAGAGGAAAGTCAACGGTACAATCACTACAACCATGGTGTGGGGCTAGCGGTTGTTTATCTTATTTTTTGGCCAAAGAGAAGGAAAAAGGTGTTGGTAGGAGAAGTCAGGAAGAGGTTGTTTGAGCTATGAAACTATATCAACGACCCCCATCATGGGTAAGCGACTAAAGTGGCTAGCGGGCTTTTCCGCCCTGCACTAAAGTGCGGGGCTACCCAGCTATCCTTTTGTGTTAGTGTCTGGGAGGTTGCCAGGAGGAGGGGCAATGCAAACCGGAGCAGAAGCTCAAGTCCAACAGCGAAAAAAGGAGGCAGGATCCTGGAGAGACATTCGGCTGTTGGTATTGGACATCGACGGCACGATTGCCGGGCCTTCCAACCAGGTTTCGGAGCCGGTGCGGCAGGCCATTCAAAAAGCCAAGGCGGCAGGCGTGCGGGTAGCCATTGCTACAGGTCGGATGCATCGCTCTGCTGAGCGGTTTCACTACGCCATTGGGGCCGATATGCCCCTCTGCAGCTATCAGGGGGCGCTCATTCGCGATCCCGACAGCCAAAAGACCTTGAAGCATTGGAGCCTGGACTGGTCGCTGGCGGAGGAGCTGCTGCAGGTGCTGCAGGATCAGCCGGTGGGGGTGCACCTCTACATCGACGATCAGCTCTATTTGCGGGAGCTCAGCCCCCTCAGCCAAGCCTATGCCGAGCGCTCCCAGGTGCCGTTCCAGATGCTCTCCCCCGCCCAACACGGGAAAAGCCCCACCAAGATCCTGGCTGTTTCGGAGGATACGGAGTTTCTGCAGCAACTCCAGGGATCCCTGCGGCAGCGGTATTCTCCTGAGCAGATCTACCTCACCCGCTCGGAGCCGATTTTTTTGGAGGCCACCCATGCGGCGGTGAACAAGGGCAATGCCGTTCGTTTTCTGGCGGAAGAGCTGCTGGGGGTGTCGGCGGATCAGGTGATGGCCATCGGCGATGGCGACAACGACATCGAGATGCTCCAGTATGCGGGGATCGGGGTAGCCATGGGGAACGCCTCGCCGGCTCTGCTGCCCCACGCTGATTGGGTTGCTCCCCCCGTCACCGAAGATGGGGTGGCGGTGGCCATTGAGACCTTTATCCTCGGCTAGTTGCGGATGCAATGGTGAGCTTGGCAGATTCTCCTTTTCCCCAAGTCACGTTGCGTCCAGAACAGCAACGGGCATTGGCGTATCGGTCGGGGCCTCTGGGGATCGCGGCAGTTCCGGGGAGCGGCAAGACGTTTATCCTGGAGCTGCTAATCGCCGATCTCATCCTGAATCGCGGCGTTCCACCGGAGCGCATTGGGGTGTTCACCTACATGCGTTCGGCGCGAAGCAATTTGATCAACCGCATCAACCAACGCCTGCAACAGGCGGGCTATCCGGATCGCTTTACCCAAGCCTTCACCTTGCACTCGCTGGCGCTGCGGGTGTTGCGGGAGGTTCCCGGCCCTTGGGAAGAGCTGTCCATCCTGGAGGAATATGAACAGGAGCGCCTGCTCAGCCGTCTCTGCCGCGCCTGGCTCGCCCACCACACCCACCTCTGGGAGCCCTTGATCCCTGCCGAGAAGCCCCACAAGGTGGTCCGAAACCGGCTGCGGTTTCGACGCAGCTTCCAGCAGATGGTGCGGGCGGTGATCAGCACGGCCAAGAATCTGCGTCTGGGGCCGGAGGCGATCCCCACAACTACTCAGGGCTATCTGGGCTGGGCGGCCCCCATCTATGCTGCCTACCAAGCGGAGCTGCGTCGCCTGGGCAAGCTGGACTACGACGACCTGGGCTGGCAGGCAGTGGAGCTAATCGAGCGCGACCCGGCCCTGCGGCAGCAGGTGCAAAATTGGTACGACTACCTATTCGAGGACGAGGCCCAGGACAGCTCCCCCCTCCAAGAAGAGCTGCTGCGGCTGCTCAGCCAGCGCACCGGCAACCTGGTACGGGTCGGGGATCCCAACCAAAGCATCATGGGCACCTTCACCACCGCCGAGCCGCGGCTGTTTCGCGCCTTTTGTCAGGCCAATCCCCAGGTGACGTTGAAAGAGTCCAGCCGCAGCGCCCCCCAGATCCTGGAGTTGGCCAACCGCCTGGTGGACTGGGTGAACCAGAAGCACCCCATCCCAGCCCTGCGCACCGCCCTGGCTCCCCAGCACATTTGCCCGGCCAGCGCTGGCGGCCTAAATCCCCCGGCCAGCGAAGGGGAGGTGGTGTTTCGCCGGGTAGTCGGATCCCCGGAGCAGGAGCTGCAGGAGGTGACGCGGTGGGCCCTGGCAGCCGCCCAGGCTTTTCCCGACCAGACGGTGGCCATTCTGGTCACCACCAACGAGCTGGGGGGCAAGGCCCTCGACTACCTGCGGGAACTGGGGGCAGAGCAGGTGATCGATCTGTTGCGGGGCAACCCCAGCCAGCGGCGGGTGTTGCTGCAACTCAAGGGAATCATCGACTGGTTGGCCCAGCCCATTTCCTCTGCCCGCTTGGCCGCTGCTGTGGATCACCTGGCCGACTGGGCCGGGATCCCGCGCCTGGAGCTGGGGCCGATGCTGGACTGGATCCGCGCCTCGCTGCCGGAGCGGCTGCTATTTCCCCAGTTTGGGGAAGCCCCCACTTTGCCGGATAGCCCCTCTTGGCAAAACTTGGGCAGGCTGCTGCGCATCCTTGCCGGTTGGCTGCGGGCCGGGCGCTCCCCTTGGCCGGAGGTGCTCAATGTGATTGTCCAAAGCCTCTACCGCAAGCCGGAAGAGCTGTTTGTGGGTTGCTACGTCATCGACCAGTTGGAGCAGGTGCTGGGATCCCTGCCCGAGGTCGATTGGCAGGAGATTGCCCAAGAATTGCGGGTGATTCTGGATCGCCGCCTCAACAACCTGCCCTCGGAGATCTTTGCCTTCAACCCGGAGCCGGGCAGCATCACCGTTACGACTCTGCACCGCGCCAAGGGCTTGGAATGGGATCAGGTGTTCATCCCCCAGGTGTCGGCCTACGAGTTTCCCACCTACTCTGAAGAGCGACCGGTGGGGCTGAGGTTTTTGGAGGATGTCGATATGAGAGCAGAAGCCCTGGCCCAGTTGCGGCAGCTCAGCCGCAGAAGTTGTTGGGAGCAGCAGGCCGACTCGGCCACCGAGCAAGCCTTTTTGGATCTGGCCGCAGAGCGGCTGCGGCTGCTGTACGTGGGCATCACCCGCAGCAAACGGCGGCTTACCCTCTCCGTCTCCAGCCAATCTCGCTTTGGCGAAGAGCAGAGTGCATCGTTGGTGTTTCGCGTGTTGAGCCGCCCTTGCGAGGCAAGTTGACAGCGAGGCGCCCGGGCCTCTGGTTCTTCATTGCCCCGCGGCAGGCTGCTAGCATGGCTAAGCCCGATAGCGCCGCCTTGCGCGATGGGGCAGTCGTTTAAAAACATGGGTATTCTGCAATGCAACCTCGGCGTGTTGCCCGCGAACTGGCCCTGCTGGGGGTCAACCAACTGCCGGCCACAGCGGCCAAACTGAGCGAAAAACAACTGGAGGACTTGCTGCTGGCAGCCATCCGCGCTCTGCAGGAAGAGACCCATGAAACTCTCTCCACAGCGGCGGCGGAGATCCAGCGCAGCGATCGCCTGTTGCACGAGAGCGATCCCCTGTTATTGGCCGCTTCTGATGCCAAGGAAGAGGGCGGAGCTCGCTCTCTTACTGTCCGCCTTCAGCAGGCCCAACGACATCTGCAACGCTTGGAAACGGCTCTGAAGGAGGCCAACGCCGGCGACACCGTGCAGGGAGAATTGCTGGAGCTGGCCCACCAAGCCCAAGTGGCCCTCAGCAACGCCGGCCAAGCCCTGGAACACCTGGAACAGCGGCTGTACAGCGTCCGCCGCATCCTGGATGAGGTCGTTCAGTTGTCCCAAAAGGCGGTCAACCGGCTGGGAGTTGCCCTCTCCATGCCGGAGCTGTTGCACATTGCCCAAGCTCAAGAGGTACGCGCCTACGCTCTCCAACTGTTGACCGCCCTGCGCACCCATAAGGGGGCTATCGACGCCCGTTTGCAAGGGGTTTTGGTAGGCTGGCAACTGAAGCGGGTGGGGCGGATCGAGCGCGATATCCTGCGCCTGGCGGTAGTGGAAATGGAGATCCTGCGCAGCAGCCCCGACAAGGTCGCCATCAACGAAGCTGTAGAATTGGCCAAAAAATACGGGGATCCGGAGGCCGCCGCTTTTGTCAACGGGGTGCTACGGCGGGTGGTGGACAGCCGCATGGAAGCCCCTTTCGGTCGGAATCCTTCGCCAGCCGGGGATCTCAGAAGCTAGGCTCCTCACTGCCTTAGGGTGAAGGCCCTGCGTGGGGCAGATTGTTTGACCCTCCTACCGCCCAGGGGATTTTTACGCAGTCCGCAAGCGGACTCACAGAGGCGTTGTCAAGACACCTCTAGACAGTTCCTGGAGGCAAGGCCCCAAGGTTCTGCTGACTTTTCTGATCGCGTCAGCGGGACGGAGTCGTTGCAGGTTGGCTGAGACGGCAGTCTCTTCCGGACGCTTGCCACCGGTCGGGTTTTTCACCGTCTTAGGGGCTCGCCTGGGAACGGCACGCCTCGGTGATAACTATGCCATTGATGAGCAGCTAAAGTTGCTCACGGGCCTTTCCGCCCCGCACTCAAGTACGGGGCCAGCCAGCTATCCCTCTGTGTTTTCGATGGGGAAGCGGGCGATGAGATTCGAACTCACGACATCCAGCTTGGGAAGCTAGCGTTCTACCACTGAACTACGCCCGCAGGGATCCAGGCTCGACAACCTGGAGACTTTCCTAACGCATAGTTTAGCATTTCTTGGACGGGATCCCTGGTACAACAGAAGCAGCGTTCTACTTCTTTTGTTGATCCATGCCGGCCATCCTCCTGCTCTCCGGTAGTCCTGGCCCTCTTTCTCGGGAAGCCGCTGGCCCGCCACCGCGGTCGGAAGCGATTTTGCACCACGCTGCCGGGATCCTGTCCGGTCTGGGATTGACGACGGAGTTTGTCTCGGTGCGGGATTTGCCGCCAGAGGATCTGGTGCGGGTTAACTTTGAGAGCCCTCACCTCCAGCAGATTCAGGAAAAGGTGGCCCAGGCTGCCGGGATCGTCATCTCTGCTCCTGTCTATAAAGCTTCTTATCCAGGCGTGTTGAAGGCGCTGCTGGATTTGCTAGACCAGGATGCTTTTACCGGCAAGGTGATTCTCCCCATTGCCACCGGGGGAACCCTGGCCCACCTGCTGGCCATCGACTTTGCCATGAAGCCGGTGCTGGCCGTGATGGGCGCAACCCATATCTTGAAAGGGATCTACATCCTCAGCTCGCAGATCCAGTTTGAGGCCGACGGCACCCTGCGGCTGGAGGCCGACATTGAAGAACGTCTGCAAGCAGGGATCCGGGCGCTTGCCCAGGCGGTGAAATAAGGATTTTTCGTTCATGCGGAAGCGCCCAGCCAACAACTGAAAGGCAACTCTCCGGTGCAGCCTTCAGGGATCCCTCAACAGCACCGTCGCAGTCACAGCGGCACTTTGTCCCAACCGGTCGAAAACCCGTAAACTGAGCAGGTAAGAGCCGGGCACCAAGTTCAAAGGGGGGCGGATGCGGAAGCGAGTAGTGCAGGACACGTTGCCGGAGACACAGTTGACCTGGGCTGCTGACAGCGTCTGCACCTCGATCCCCGACCATGACACCTGAAACGCCAGCTCCGCTGGGAGCCGCCCCGGCACCGACACCGAGACCCCAACCTCCAAAAAGCCGCCCCGGCTAACGGCGGCAGGAATGTCGCTGCTGGTGATTAGCGGCGGCAGAGGGGGGCTGGCAGTGAGCGCGGCGGCACCACAACCGACCAGAGCCACGCCCAGCAGGGCCAGCGTCAACCCCCAAGGTTTGGATCCCAGCTTGATCACAGGGCTCCCGCTTCAGAACTCCATCCCCCAAGTATAGAGGATGGAGGCAACATCTCTAGCGTTAGTTTTGGGAGAACTCAAAAATTCACGCTATAGGTGGTGTCAAGCTGGATATTTGCCCGGAGCATCTGCTAGAGTAAAGCCCATAATCTGTCGAGCAGCCGGGCTATGGAAGTGGAAGAGGAGCTGAAAGCTTTGCGGGCGCGCGTGCGCAACTTGGAGCGATCCCTAGCAGAGTCAGAGGCACTGTCATTGCAGCAGATTGAATGTACCCATCGCCTGGAACAGCAACTGCTGGAAGCGCAGGCCCAACTGCAGGAGCGGGAGCAAGCTTTGCAGGCTTGTCAAGAGGAGAAGGCGCGGCTGGAACAACGTCCTACCCTGGAAGCTTTTCAGCTCCAACAGCAGCACATTGAAGAGTTACAAAATCTTCTCTGGGAAATGGAGCGCCGACCCACGCTGGAGCACTACCAGATCCTGCAGCAACAGTTGCAGACCAGCCAAGCAGAAATCGAAACCCTGAAGGCAGAACTGCAGCGGCGCGTCGATCCGGCCCGGTTCTATCAACTGCAGCAGGAGCTCTGGGAGCTGAAACAGCAGGCCAACCAGTTGGGGGAATACGCCGTCAAGTTGCCGCAGGTACAGCTTTTACAAGCCCAATCGCAGCTCCGCATTCAAGCGCTGGAGGAAGAGAAGGCGCAGTTGCAGGCGCAAATCCAGGAGCTGGCCGCTCGGCCCTCTGCGCAGGAAATGGAAGCCCTACGGGCGGAGCTGGAGGCGGCCCACCGCCAGGCCGAGGCTGAGGGGCAGCGTCTCAAAGCCGAGCTGGAAAGCGAAAAGGCACGCCTGCAAGCCGACCTGAATGCAGCGCAGCAACGTCTTCGCGAATTGGAAGAACGCCCTTCGCAGGAGCAATGGGCAAGCTTGCAAGCGGAGCTGAACCAGTTGCGCCAACAAGCCTCTTTTGCCAAGGCCGAGCGAACCACCTTGCTGGCGGAGCTGCAGCAGAGCCAGCAGCGCCAGGCAGAACAGGCCCAGCAAATTGCCAAACTGGAGGCGGAGCTGCAGGCTCTGCGCCAAGAGCGAAAAGCCCAAGTGGATCCCAGCGGCGAGGCGGAGTCTCTGCAGACGCAGCGGCTCCTTGCTCTAGAAGAGCAAGTGCAGGCTCTCACCCGGGAGCTCGACGCCTTGCGGGCCGAACGGGATCAGCTTCTCCAAGAGCTGGCTCAGCGGCCCACCCTTGTCCAGTGGCAGGAAGTGCAGCAGCAGCTTCGGGAGCTGGCCCAGCGACCAACTCGGGAAAGCCTGGAAGAAGCCCGGCGGGCACAGGAGCTGGCGGAGGCCCATCATCTGGTTAGCCAGAAACAGATCGAGAAGCTGCAGCAGCAGGTGGCGACTTTGAAAACCGAGTGTGTGCAGGCCCACGCCTATGCCCAAACTCAGGAAAAAGAGGTGGCCCTGTTGTTGCAACGCAATCAGGAGCTGGAGGAGCAGCTAGCCGCTCTGCGGCAGTCGTCTGCGGCTCCTCCCCAAGCAGGTGTCGAGCTCAGGTCTGGCCGCCCGGCTCAGGAACGGGTTCAGGCGGCAGCTGAAGGGCCTGCTCCCTCCCCAGCGGTGGCTGCCGCCCCACCCACCAGCCGACCCACAACTGGGAGAACGCCCGCTGGTGGGATCCCACCCCTTGCCCTTGAGGAGCGGCAGGATCGGGCGGAGAAGCTGCTGAGACGCTCCGCCTTGGCGGCTGCACGGGCTGGGGGAGAAGGGGGCAGCCGCAGCCGCATCGAGTTGCCGGCTT
Source organism: Thermostichus sp. MS-CIW-15 (assembly GCF_054060575.1). NCBI lineage: Bacteria > Bacillati > Cyanobacteriota > Cyanophyceae > Thermostichales > Thermostichaceae > Thermostichus > Thermostichus sp. MS-CIW-15. Next base: position 8,006 of record NZ_JBSSDI010000010.1, read on the forward strand.
TTGTACAGCGGCGGCCCTACTGAGGCTGCCATTCTTGCGGATCCAAGCGCTCTCCCGCCTGGAAACGGGGCCAGGCCCAGCGCAGCAGGGATCCCAACTGGGCGTGGAACCGCTCCGGCGCAAATTGCAAGGCATGGGTCCGAATCCGCTGCGGATCCCATTCCTGGCGCTCCGCCTGGCGCAGCCCTTCGACGAGGGCTTCCACCCTGGCTTCGGGGATGAGGATCCCCGTCTGGCCGTGGATGACGGTCTCGCGGGTGCCTCCCCGGTTCAGGGCGACCACAGGACGACCACAGGCTTGCGCCTCCACCGCCACCAGGCCAAAATCCTCTTCCCAGGGAAACAGCAGCAGCCGGCAATTGGCCAGCAGCTCCTGCAGGCGGTCTTGGGGCTGGTGGGGCAAAAACTCCACTTGCGGCCCTGCCAGTTGCTTCAGTCGCGGCAGCTCCGGCCCTTCCCCCACCACTACCAGGCGGCGGCCCAGCTGCTTACAGGCAGCGATCGCCAAATCCACCCGCTTGTAGGGCACCAGCCGGCCCACCACCAGGTCGTAGTCGGCTTGGGGATGGGTTACCGGCTCAAACCCCTGCAGCGGCACCGGCGGATAGATAACCACAGCCTCGCGGCGGTAGAGCTTGGCCAGGCGCCGGCGGATGTGCTGCGAGTTGGCAATCAAGAGATCTGGCCGCTGGGCTGCCACAAAGTCCCACTGGCGCAGGCGGTGCAACAGCCAGCGGCTGAGGGCGGCAAGCGGGCGGATCCCCGTCAACCCCTCCCGCTCCAGATAGAGCTCCTGGTTTTCCCAGAGGTAACGGGGCGGGCTGTGGATGTAGCTAAGGTGCAGAGTGGAAGGCCCTGTCAGGATCCCTTTGGCAAAGGCATGGCTGCTGGAGATGACGCAGTCATAGGCGGAGAAGTCAAAGCTCTCGTAGGCCAAGGGCATCCAGGGCAGCAGGTACTTAAGGCGGCTGTGATAGTTGCGCTGCAGCACCCCCAGCCAGCGGGCCCAGCCCTGCAAAAACGAGGTGTAAACCGACCGCTGCTGCCAGCTCGGCGGCAAGGTGTGGGACGAGAAGAGGCTGACGTAGAGAGGTGCCTGTGGGGCAAAGGCAAGGAGCTCCTGCAAAACCTTTTCCGATCCCCCTGGCCAGATCAAATACTCGTGCACCAGCGCCAGGCGCTGCGCCCAGGAGGGATCCCAAGCAGGCATGGCTAGGCTTGGGTCGAGGGGGACCTTTTGCCGATGGGCCCGCTTACTTGCCTGGCTTTCTCGTCCAGCCGTTCGCTGATGTAGGCGTAGATCTCGCGGAAGCGGGGCACTGCCCGCATCTCTAGGCGGCTGCCGTCTTTGAGGGTGAGCACCATATCGCCCCAGGTGCCTAGGCCCCGTGGCACCGTCACCACCTTGGCAATCTCTTTGTAAATGACATCAGAGCGCTCCTTGCCGCCCCAGCCGCCGATCACAGTGATGCGACGGTTGGTTATCCGGTAGTGAACCCAAAGCTTGCGCACCAGGGCGCCCACAAACAGAGGCAAGCCAACGAGGGTGAGGCCGAGGAAGGAGTTCAACACCAGATCGCCCGTGTGAGGGCCGCCCTCAAAAAAAACTTCTTCTTTGATCGCCATGCTCAGCCCACCTAATGTCGAATGTCAGCATCAACAATGCTAAAAACAATCTTAAGCTAAACGGTTTCTCACCCCAACTGTCTGCCGAGTTAGCGGTGGATGCGGGATCGAGTCAGTTTTTGGAGGGCTTGCCCCGAGCGGTAGGTAGCCAAGATCAGGTGAACAAACAACACCATCACCACCAGCGCCACCGCCACCGCCCCGACATTGCCCAGCCAGCCCCACCCTTCCAGACCTGTCAGAGCCACCACAGCCCAAGAGGCAGGGTGCAGCATTCCCCCCAAAAGAAGAATCTGGGAGAACAGGTGCCCGGCTGTGAAGCGGGATCCCAACGCCACCAGCGCCAGGCCGCCGCCGATGTTGATCAGCCCCATATTGCCCAAAAAGGCGTAGCAGATGTGCCAGGCGTACTTTTGTTTGGGCACCTCTTGCCAGGAAAGGGGTTCCCTAGGGATCCCTGGCAAATCTTGCGGAGCGGGCAGCAGCGGCTGAACCTGACTGAGGATGAGGCCCAGGACGATGGCTGCCAGCAGCATCACCACTCCCGCCTTTACATTGAGCTTGCCAGGGATGGCCAATTCAGGATGTGCCAACATTGCAGGTTCTCTCGATCCCGTCCTAGCCTATCCTGTCTTTGCCCCCAACCGGCAGATTGGCCAGCGGACTGCTGGCTGGAGAGGCTTGGCTATCCGGATAGAGCGGCGTGCCGCAGCGCTTACAAAACTGGGCATCCTCATCGTGCTGGGAGAGGCCGCATCCCGGGCAGGCCCACTGCAGCGAGGTGCCGCTTTTCACCAGTTGCTTGATCAGCTCCCCTACTTGCCAAGGGATCAGGGCCACGCCCGTCAGGATCATCAGCACCGTCAACAGCCGGCCCAGCTCAGAGGTGGGGGTGAGATCCCCAAACCCTACCGTGGTCATGGTAACAACCGAAAAGTAGAAAGCATCCAAAAAGGTGGCAAAAGCGCCGGGATTGGCCGGATGTTCCACCTGGTAGATGAGGCCAGAGTAGACGAAGACAATCGCAAAGAGAGTAAAAAGGATGCGCAACAAGATGCGGGTGTCGGCGGAGATGACCTGACCAAAGAGGGTCTTGCCCTCCACCAGGCGCAGCAGCCGCAAGATACGAAACCAGCGCAAGAGGCGGATAAAGCGAATATCCGTCAGCCCGGCAAAAAAAGGCAAAATCGCCAGCAAGTCAATGAGCGAATAGAGGCTGAAGACGTAGCGCAGCTTCTGCAGGGCCGCTGCCCAGCGCAGTAGATATTCCACCACGAATAGGCCGAGGATGAGGCGATCCAGCCGCTCCAGCCCAAGGCGGAGTTGGGGGGGAATGGGGTAGGTCTCCACTACAAAAAAGGCAGACGAACAGAAAACCAGCACCGCCACCAGCCAATTGACCCAGCGGCTTTCGGGTGTGTCCTGATCCCCCCAGTAGCGCTGGAGGAGGCCAGCAGGGGCAAGCTCAGTTTGGGTGGCCTGGGAGGGTAGGGTGGTCACAGACGGGATCCCGTTGGGAAGAGATCGAGAGGGTTTCCCTTGAGCGCCTATCGGGCGTACCTTGACTAGGTTAATGGAAACTAGTAGTAGAGCAAACTTCAGTCCTGCAAACGTCTAGGCTTGAGTTGAGCATTGAATCGATGTTGCCTCCCATTGTCCTGGCTTCGCAATCTCCTGCCCGCCGCCAATTGTTAGAAGCTGCCCGGATCCCTTTTCGCGTTCAACCCAGCTACTTTGACGAAAGCCAAATCCAGAGCCCGGATCCGGTGGAGCTGGTGCAGAAGCTGGCTGCGGCCAAAGCCGAAGCGGTGGCGGCTCAGCAACGGGAGCCCGTCTTGGTGATCGGGGCTGACTCCGTGCTCTACCTAGGGGGGGAGATCCTGGGCAAGCCGGCCAATGCTCTAGAGGCGGAACGGCGCCTGCGGCAAATGCGGGGCGAAGTGGGAGAGCTCTACACGGGCCATGCCTTGATTGACACGAGGCAGAACCGCCGCCTCGTCCACTATGCGGTAACACGGGTGTTTTTTGCCAAGCCCAGCGACGAGGAGATCCGCGCCTACGTGGCCACCGGCGAGCCGCTCAATTGTGCTGGCTGCTTTGCCATTGACGGCCGCGGCAGCTTGTTTGTGGAGCGGATCGAGGGGTGCCCTGGCAACGTCATTGGGCTGAGTTTGCCGTTGCTGCGGCGCATGATCCAGGAATTGGGCTATTCCCTCACCGAAGCCTGGAATTAGCCGTCTAGATGCCGCTTGAGCAGCTCGTTGGCCAGCTTGGGATCCGCCCGTCCTTGGGTTTTTTTCATCAGTTGCCCGACAAAGTAGCCGAAGAGCTTGGTTTTGCCCTCCCGGTACTGCTGCAGTTGCTCGGGGTTCTCGGCCAGCACCTCGGCGATCATTGGCTCCAAGAGGCTGCTATCGGAGATCTGGGTCAGGCCCTTGGCCTCCACCAGGGCGCGGGCCGAGCCGCCTTTTTCCAGCAGCTCCGGCAGGATCTCCTTGGCAATTTTGCTGGAAATAGTGCCTTGCTCGATGAGGCCGATTAGCTCAGCCAGGGTTTCCGGCTTCAAGGCGATGTCCGGGTAGTCCAGCTTGTGGGTGTTGAGGTAGCTGGCGATGTCGCTCATCATCCAGTTGGCGGCTGCCTTCGGGTCGGCGCCGGCAGCAACCACGGCCTCAAAGTACTCGGCGGTGTTGCGTTCGTCGCTGAGGTAGCGGGAGTCATACACCGAGAGGCCGTACACCTGTTGGTAGCGCCGCCGCTTCACACTGGGCAATTCCGGCAGCTCCGCCTGCCAGCGGGCTTTTTGCGCTTCCGTCACACGAATGGGCGGCAGATCCGGCTCCGGAAAATAGCGGTAGTCGCTGGATCCCTCTTTCTTGCGCATGCTGATGGTGCGCTGGCTGTTTTCTTCCCAGAGGCGGGTCTCCTGTACGATGGGCTCGCCTGCTTCCACGGCCTTAACTTGTCGGTTGAACTCGTACTCGATGGCCCGCTGGATGGCGTTGAAGGAGTTCATGTTCTTGATTTCCACCTTCGTGCCAAAGGTCGGGGAGCCCAGCGGGCGCACCGAGATGTTGACGTCGCAGCGCAGGGATCCCTCCTGTAGGTTGCCATCGCACAGCCCGGCGTAGCGGAGGATGCGGCGCAGCTCCTGTACATACTCGGCTGCTTCTTCCCCAGTGCGGATATCCGGCTCGCTGACGATCTCGATGAGGGGAACTCCTGCCCGGTTGAAATCCACCAGGGAATAGCTGGATCCCGACAGCCGATCGCTGCCGGCATGCACCAATTTGCCCGCGTCTTCTTCTATGTGCAAACGGGTGATGCCGATGCGCTTGCTGCGGCCGTCGCTGAGCTGGATCTCGACCCAGCCGTGGGTGGCAATGGGCAGGTCGTACTGGGAGATTTGGTAGTTTTTGGGCAGGTCGGGGTAGAAGTACTGCTTGCGGTCGAACTTGCTGTAGGGGGCGATGGTGCAATTGAGGGCCAGGCCAGCCTTGACCGCGTATTCCAGCACCTTCTCGTTCAGCACGGGCAGGGTGCCGGGCAGGCCCATGCAGACAGGGTCAATTTGGGTGTTGGGGGGAGCGCCAAAGGCCGTCGCGCTGCTGGAGAAGATCTTGGAGCGGGTGCTGAGCTGGCAGTGCACCTCCAGCCCAATCACAGCTTCGTATTCCACTTTGGCAGGGGCAGCAACCGTCATGGCCAAACGAGAAAGAGTAGGTTTTCCCATTCTAGTGGGATATCGCTAGCTGCTGAGCTGCTGCCTCAAACGGTGGGGCGGATCTCGAAGGTGGAGAGGCCTTCGGGTGGCTCGAAGCGGTGTTCGACGGCCTCCACCCGCGAGCCGGGGCTGCCCTGCTGGCACCAGCGCAACATCGCCTCCACCGCCGCCGGGGATCCTTCAAAAACCGCCTCCACCCGGCCATCCCGCAGATTGCGCACCCAGCCGTGGACGCCGGCGTTGCGGGCCATGGCTTCGGTGTAGGCCCGAAACCCCACTCCCTGAACCCGCCCGCGCACCCAAACGTGAACGCGAACCCTGTCGCTCATGCTGAGGGGGATCCCTCCGAGGTGTTGCCAAGTTCTGAAGCCGAGGGCGACTCGGCTGGCTGGGCCGTAGCTTTCTCCGCCTGCTGCTCTAGGCGCTGCCAGAGAAAGTTGACAAGGGCAACCAGTCCCACGATCCCCAGCGAGATCCCGCCGGCGTACCCAATGGCTTGCCACAGCACAGGAGACATAGGCCAACCTCGCTGGTGCAGAAAGCTCCCTTCTGACCTTACCAGACGGAAACCCCAGAGAGAGGGGATCCCTGGCGGCTTGGCCCTCTCCTCGACAACGCCCTCCAAGCTGGACAAGATTCGGCACAATGGGGAGAAGTGTTGCTAGCGAGCAGTTGAGAAGAGGCCATGGCCCACAAACTCTGGATCGACGGCCAATGGGTTGACAGCCAAGGGGGAAACCTGATGGTGATCGAGAACCCGGCTACGGGCGAGCAATTGGCGGAGGTGGTGGACGCCAGCCCTGCCGATGTGGATCGGGCGGTGCAGGCGGCCCACACGGCTTTCTACGATGGCCGTTGGTCGAAGCTCACCCCCGGCGAGCGATCCCTGGCCCTCTGGAAGTTGGCGGATCTCATCGAAGCTCGCGCTGCCGAGCTGGCCCGTCTGGAGTCGGAAAACACCGGCAAGCCCTACGAGCTGGTCAGCTTGGGAGGGGATCTGGCCTTTGCGGTGGATAACCTGCGTTTCTTTGCCGCTGCCGCCCGCGACATCCATGGTTTGAGCGCCGGAGAATACGCCAGAGGTTACACCTCGCTATTTCGCAAGGAGCCAGTGGGGGTGTGCGCGCAAATTACCCCTTGGAACTACCCGCTGCTGATGGCCGTCTGGAAGATCGGCCCCGCCCTGGCTGCCGGCTGCACAGTAGTGCTCAAGCCCGCTCCCACCACCCCTCTGACTACCCTGATGCTGGCGGAGCTGACTGCTGAGGCCGGGATCCCGCCGGGGGTGGTCAACATCGTTACCGGAGGCGATGCTACCGGCCAAGCCCTGGTGGAGCACCCGCAGGTACGCATGGTCAGCCTCACCGGCTCTACTGCCACTGGCAAGCAGGTGATGCGGACGGCGGCAGACACTCTCAAGCGGGTGCATCTGGAGCTGGGAGGCAAAGCCCCGTTTTTGGTTTTCGAGGATGCCGACGTGGAGACTGTGGCCGCCAAGGCTGCTTTTGCCGCCACCTTCAACAGCGGCCAGGACTGCACGGCAGCCACCCGCCTCTATGTGCACGAGAGCAAGCTGGCGCAGATGCAAGAGGCCATCGTCGAGGCGATGCGCAAAGTAAGGCTGGGATCCCCTTTTGAGGCGGGGGTGGAGATGGGGCCCTTGGTCTCGGCAGCCCAGCGGGAGCGGGTGAGGGGATTTGTGGAGCGGGCCAAAGCCGAGGGAGCCAAGGTGCTGACCGGCGGGCGGATCCCTCCTCAGTTTGACCGGGGCTACTACTACGAACCCACAGTGATTACCCATGTCGATCAAAAAGCGGAGATCGTGCAGAGTGAGGTTTTTGGGCCGGTCCTCACGCTCGGCTCGTTCCGCGAAGAAGCGGAAGCGCTACGCCTGGGCAATGACGTCCTATACGGGCTGGCGGCTTCTGTGTGGACTCAAGACCTCGGACGAGCCATGAAACTGGCCGCCGATCTGGAGTTCGGAACCGTCTGGATCAACGATCATCTCCCCATCGCCTCCGAGGCTCCCCACGGCGGCTTCAAGCAATCGGGATTTGGCAAAGATCTCTCGGCAGAGGCCGTGCGAGAGTATCAAATTGCCAAGCATGTGATGATTGCTACTTGTTGAGGGGTGGCTCTGGCAACCTCGTTCGAGGAAGAGGCTAGCGGTAGCCAGTTGGCAAGGCTCCGGGAAACTCCTACAAGCGATAGACTTGAGTGCATGTCTCCCTACCTCGAGCCCCTATCGTGCCGATGGCCACGTTCTACTCCTCAACCTCAGGATCGGCAGCTCTAGCCCCTCCCCGCACTTTCCCTCTTACCGCCGTGGTCGGCCAGCAAACCGCCAAGCTGGCTCTCCTGTTGGCGGCGGTGGATCCCAGCTTGGGAGGAGTGGTGCTGGTGGGGCCGCGCGGCACGGCCAAGTCGGTCTTGGCCCGAGGGATCCACGCCCTGCTGCCCCCCATCGAGGTGATTGCCGGCTCCTATTGCAACGACGACCCGGCGCGGCCCGAGACCTGGTCGGACTGGGCCAAGGCCCGCTACCCCCAGGGAACGACACCCCCCACCCAGGTGATAGCCCCTCCCTTTGTCCAAGTGCCTTTGGGGGTGACCGAGGATCGGCTCTTGGGATCCGTGGATGTGGAGGCCTCGGTGAGGCAGGGGGAAACGGTTTTTCAGCCGGGGCTCTTGGCTGCCGCCCACCGCGGCGTGCTCTACGTGGATGACATCCACCTCTTGGACGACGCCATCGTCAACCTGCTGCTGACGGTGGTGGGAGATGGGGTCAACCGCCTGGAGCGGGAAGGGCTGAGCCTGCAACACCCCTGCCGGCCTCTCTTGGTGGCCACCTACAACCCCGAAGAGGGATCCCTGCGCCCCCACCTGCTGGATCGCCTGGCGCTGGTGGTGCCGGTGGGGCAGGAGCTGAGCCTGGAAGAGCGCAGGGAAATTGTCCAGCGGGCAACGCAATTTGTCGACGCTCCCGAGTCCTTTCTGGCGGAACACCAAGCGGAACTGGAGGAAATCCGCACCCGCATTCTCCTGGCGCGGGAGTGGCTGCCCCAGGTCAAGCCCAAGCGGGAACAGATCCTCTACCTGGTGCAAGAGGCCATCCGCGGCAACGTCCAAGGCCATCGAGGGGAGCAGTTTGCCCTGCGGGCCGCCTGTGCCCTGGCCGCCCTGGAGGGACGGGATCGCCTGGTGGCCGAGGATCTGCAACAGGCAGTGCAACTGGTGCTGCTGCCCCGCGCCCGCTACGATCCCGACCAACCCCCGCCGCCACCCCAATCGCAACAGTCGGATCCCCAGCCGCCAGAGCCCGACAAGGAGGGGGAAGACAGAGAAGAGACGGAGCCCCAGCCGGAAAATCCCAGCCTGCCCCAGGAGTTTTTCTTCGATCCCGAACAAGTGGCCCTCGACCCGCGCCTCTTGGCCTTTGCCCAATCCCTCAACCAACAAGGGAAAACGGGATCCCGCAGCCTGGTGTTCAGCGCCGACCGGGGCCGCTACGTCAAGCCCATCCTGCCCCAGGGCGCCAATCCCCGCATCGCCGTCGACGCCACTCTGCGGGCGGCTGCCCCCTACCAGAAAAGCCGCCGCCAGCGGCAGCCGGGGCGGGCCGTCATTGTTGAGCCCGGCGACATCCGCGCCAAGAAGCTGGCCCGCAAGGCAGGGGCCTTGGTGATCTTCGTGGTAGACGCCTCCGGCTCCATGGCCCTCAACCGCATGCAGGCGGCCAAAGGCGCCGCCCTGCGCCTGCTCACTGAGGCCTACCAAAACCGCGACAAAGTTGCCCTGATTGCCTTTCGCGGCGAGGCTGCCGAGGTGCTGCTGCCCCCCACCCGCTCCATCGAGCTGGCCCGCCGCCGCCTGGAATCCCTGCCCTGCGGCGGGGGATCCCCACTGGCCCATGCCCTCACCCAAGCGGTGCGCCTGGGGGTGAACGCCCGCGCCAGCGGCGACGTGGGAGAGGTGCTCCTGGTAGCCCTCACCGATGGCCGGGCCAACATCCCCCTCAGCCGCTCCCTGGGACGCAGCAAAAGCGATCCCATCGACCTGAAGCAGGAGCTGCGGGAGATCGCCCTGCGCATCCGCGCCCTGGGATTGAAGCTGCTTCTCATCGACTCGCAGAGCCGCTTTGTAACCACCGGTTTCAGCGCCGAGCTGGCGGAACTGGCGGGCGGACGGTACTTTCATCTGCCCCGCGCCACCGACCAGGGGATCGCAGCCGTGGCCCGCTCGGCCATGCAAGAGGGACGCCCATACCCTTGAGAGAGCAGCTCTCCCTCGGTAGGAGCTGTAACTTTTCTTAATGGTTGGTTATGATCCCTGTAGGCGCTCTTAGCTTGCCCTATGGTCACAGGACTCCTGCCAGAACTCTCTTTGCCTCATCCCATGCTTACTGACTGGGTCAGCCGGGGAGTGAGCGCAGCCATTCGCGCTCTCTTCAAGCAGGCAGAGCGGCTGGAGGCGCGCGTGCGGGCAGAGCCCATTGCCAAGCTGTTGCAAGGACGCATCGACAGCTTTGAGCTGGTGGGCCAGAACCTGCAGATGTACAACGGCCTGCGGCTTTCGCTTTTAGAGCTGTTTTGCAACGCTGTAGCCATTGACTTTAGCCAAATCTGGCAGGGTCGGATTAAGCTGCGGCAGCCGGTGCAGGCCAGGATGCGGGTGGTGCTGAGCGAAGCGGATCTGGCGCGATCCTTTAACACGCCTTTTGTGCTGAACAAGCTGGCTCAGGTGGATCAGGGGGGCAAGCCGCTCTCATTTCATCAGGTCGAGGTTCACCTCACCCCAGAGCAGCGGTTGCGATTGCAGGCCGAGGTTCAGCCAGGGGGAGAAAAGCCCTTGCAGGTGGGCTTTTCCGCTCGCATCGAGGTGCTAGAACGTCGCCGCATTTGCCTTGCCGATCCGCTGTTTGAGGGCGACACGGAGGAGGGGCGGGCCCTGAGCCGAGCCTTGGTGGATCACCTGAATGCGCTCCTGGATTTGGATCGGCTAGCCCTGCAAGGGAGCAAGCTGCGAGTAGATCGGGTGTGCCTACAGCCTCACCAGATGATCCTCTACGGCAGCGCTGCTCTGGTGCGGTTTCCCACCCGCTAGCCCCCCTGGGAAAATGCTTGACAACCTTTTGGAAGGCGGGTACGCTCAGGGGTGGTGAGGAGTGAAGAGAAGAAGCCTCTGGGGTCGAAACACGGACAGACGCCCAGAGGTTTTTTCATGACCTGCTCAGCCTCAACGGGGACACCGCCATCCCTACCTAGCCTCCGAGTTTTAACTATTCTCAACCACAGGGGATGGGGGACTTTTCCCAACACCCCGGCCTCTTGCCCCAATTGGGAAAAAGCCTGTCCCCCCAAACTGGCTACGACCCTTTGAATTCAGGCTGGGACATAGCACCTGCCACAACTTTTTTTGCTCGAAAAGGTTCCAAAGAGTCTCCCCTGAGCCTCAGGGGTCTTGGTTCAGTTGCAAGTCCCCTCCCAGGTCATCGCCTGCCAGAAGGCCGCAGAAGGTTGGTGCAACACAATGCGATTGCCATCGGGATCCCGGAAGTCCACCTCCTGGCCGTGAAAGGCCTGCCGCAGCGGCGAAACGGAGATCTGGTGCTCCGCCAACACCGCCGCCAGGGATCCCAGGCATGCCGCCAGATCCTGCACCTGCAGGCAAAGACTTGCTGCTCCCGCCTGGGCGGCAAACTCTGGATGGAGACTGCGGTAGAGGCCCAGTCGCAGGCCAGGCAGGCGAAACTCCACATACACTGGCTCTCCCTCCCTGGAGAGCTGGACTTGGGGCGGGATCCCCAAGAGGGCCTGGTAAAAGTGCAACAAACGGGGCAAATTGGGGGTGGCCAAGCTCAGCAAAGCTGCAGCAATCTGCATCGCAACCGGAAAAAGGAAGCTACTCATTCTAATCCGAACTTCCGCTGATAGCCAGCCCTAACTGCGCCACTCGGAAAGGGATCCCCGCCTCTCCTAGGATTGGACTATAGTAGGTAGCGAGACTTGCTGCTCTTTCTTCACGAATAAAAACTGGAGCAACCTACCGTGGGGCTATTCAGCCGATTTTCCCGTGACATGGGCATCGATCTGGGCACGGCCAACACCCTAGTCTATGTGGCTGGCCGCGGCATTGTCCTACAGGAGCCCTCTGTCGTCGCCATCGACCAAAACACCAAACAACCGCTGGCCGTGGGGGAAGATGCCAAAAAAATGTTGGGCCGTACCCCGGGCAACATCGTGGCTGTGCGTCCTCTGCGGGATGGGGTGATCGCCGACTTCGACACGGCGGAGATGATGCTGAAGCACTTCATCCAGCGGGTGCATGGAGGTCGTTACTTGATCGCCCCGCGCATCGTCATCGGGATCCCAAGTGGGGTGACCGGCGTAGAGCGACGGGCAGTGATGGAAGCGGCCCTGCAAGCCGGCTCGCGGGAGGTGTATTTGGTGGATGAGCCGGTGGCAGCAGCCATCGGCGCGGGGCTGCCGGTGCAAGAGCCCACCGGGAACATGATCATCGACATCGGCGGCGGCACCACCGAGGTGGCCGTCCTCAGCTTGCAAGGGATCGTCCTCAGCGAGTCGGTGCGGGTGGCAGGAGACGAGCTGAGCGAGGCCATCATTCAGTACATGAAAAAAGTTCACAATCTCACCATCGGGGAGCGCACTGCCGAAGAGATTAAAATTCAAATCGGCTCTGCCTACCCAACTCAAGAGGAGATGACCATGGAAGTGCGGGGGCTGCATTTGCTTTCGGGTTTGCCCCGCACTGTGACGGTGAAGAGCACTGAGATCCGTGAGAGCATGGCCGAGCCCCTCTCGGTCATTGTGGAGGCCATCAAGCGCACCCTGGAGCGCACGCCGCCGGAATTGGCGGCAGACATCATCGACCGCGGCATTATGTTGGCGGGAGGGGGGGCGTTGCTCAAGGGGCTAGACGCCCTGATCAGCCATGAGACCGGGATCCTGGTTCACATTGCCCCGGATCCCCTCAGTTGTGTGGTGCTCGGTACAGGGCGGGTTTTGGAGGATTTCAAAACCTTGGGTCGAGTGTTGAGCGGCAGCTTCAAGGGTTAGAGGAGTTTCCTCTGAATCCCTGATTCGAGGTGTGAGTCGAGTGGGTTAGAGAGGTATTGCTTGAATCGGCTACACCAGTGGTGGATGCGTTATGGTTTGGGGTTGCTCCTGTCTGCTTCGGCGATAGGAGGGGCGTGGGCTTTGCGCCAGACCCAGGGATCCCTGCTGGTGGAGCTGTACAGTTGGCTCACCGCACCCATCCGTCCACCTGTGGATCCTGACGCCGTACTTAGCCAGGCCGCCACCCGCGAGCTACAGGCCCTGGTGGCCGAGCTGCGGCACCAAAACCGCGAGCTGAAGCGCCTGCTGCAATTTACCGAGCAAATGCCCCAAGCAAGGATCCCGGCGGCGGTGGTGGGCCGCAGCGCCGATCACTGGTGGCAACAGCTCACCCTCAGCCGCGGCAGCCAGCATGGGGTCAGGGTAGGAGATGTGGTTATGGCACCGGGGGGATTGGTCGGGCGGGTTGAGGCGGTAACCCCCAACACCAGCCGCGTGCTGCTTATTAGCGATCCCACCAGCCGTGTCGGGGTGATGCTCAGCCGCAGCCGGCACATGGGCATCTTGCGGGGCACCGGCACCCAGAACGCCATCTTGGATTTTTTCGATAAGGATCCCAAAGTGGAAGTGGGGGATGTGGTGGTAACTTCGGGCCTGAGCAGCTTCTACCCGGCGGGGGTTGTGGTGGGAACGGTTCGAGCCATCAACCTGGATGCCAGCCCTGCCCCACAAGCCACAGTCGAATTGTCGGCGTCCCTGGGCCTCTTGGAGTGGGCCTTGATTTACCGCTATGCTCAACCTTAAGTCTCGCCTCAATTGGCTGGTCACCGCCTTGTCAGGGCTGTTGGCGGTGGTGGCCCCTTGGTGGCGGGGGCCGGGCTTGGAGCTGGCGGGCCTAACCCCCGATTGGCCCCTGATCTGGGTGGTGTGCTGGAGCGTGCGGCGCAAGGCTTGGCAGGGGGCTGTTGCCGGGATCACATTGGGTTTTCTGCAGGATGCCCTGACCAACCCTTATCCTACCCATGCCCTGGGGTTGGCGGTGGTCGGGATCCTCACGGCCAAGTTGCAGAAGCAGCGCTACATGCAAGAGGACTTCATCTCCGTGGCTTTGATCGTCTTCGGCATGGTGGTGATTGCCGAGACGCTGATGGCGCTGCAATGGATGTGGCTGACGGCCTCTCAGGGATCCGCTGGCCTCGAGCCGGCGGAAATGGCAACTTGGTTGGATGGGTTGGCAAACTCCTCGCCCGCCGCCGGCGCCATTGGCGGCGATGGCCCCCGTTCTCTGGAGAGCATCTGGTGGAACCATCAGCGCAATGCCCTCACGTCGGCCATTTTAAGCAGCCTGTGGGCCCCCGCTCTCTATTGGCCCCTCAGCCGTTGGTGGCAATCTCAAGAGCGGGATTTGAGAGAGACCTAGCTGCAGGTTCTGCCGCCAGTGATCTGCATTCCCCACAGCCGTTGCCGGGCGCGATGGGACATCGGTTGCACAGCTACTGCTCCCAACGGCGGCAAAACGGTTCCTTGCCCCATTTCCTCTCTCCCTAGGAGAGGAACGGGGGGTGAGGGCTTGGGGTCGCTCTCAGAGGGATCCGTTTTCGCCTAAAATGACAAAGCCCTCTGCCACCCACTGCCAACGGGCCAACAGACTCTGGGCCAAGCGGATGGGAAGGTGTTGAGGTTGACTCGATTGAGGGAGAGGGATCCATGCCTCATACCATCGTCACCGATATTTGTGAAGGCGTTGCCGACTGTGTGGAGGCCTGCCCCGTCGCCTGCATTCACCCTGGGGACGGCAAAAATGCCAAAGGCACCGACTACTTCTGGATCGACTTTGCCACCTGTATTGACTGTGGCATCTGTCTTCAGGTTTGCCCTGTGGAAGGGGCGATCCTGCCGGAGGAAAAACCGCACCTGCAGCGAGTGCCCAACTAGCCCGGCGGGCTGCTTCTTCCCAATTTTGCAATTGCCTTTCAGCCCAGAGAAGCCAAAGCCACAACGGCGCTGGTCAACCAGTTCAAGGACAGGAGCCCGCCCAGGAAGGCCAACGGGATCAGACCCGCCAGGCGCCACCACTCCAGATCCAGCGCCACCGCTGCCGCCCGCACCTGCCAAACCACAAACCACAACAGCGCCACGAACCCCAACAGGGATCCGGCCACTCCGCCCAAGGATTGGGCAGGTCCCAGCAGCAGCCAGGGCAGGCCAGCAAAGCCCGTCAGGCAGAGGAGCGACGCAAAAGAAGGGGCAGCCCGCCCAAAACAAAAGGCCAGCGCCTGCAGCAGGGCCGCCAGGCTTACCCATCCCAGGAAGCCTGCCAGCAGCGCCAGCACCATGCTCGGCAGGTTTACCCCGAAACGACGCACAGCCTCGAGAATGTTCAGCAGCGCCACCACCCCAAAAGCTTGCCAGAGAACAGGCTGTTGCCGCAGCGAGCGAAAGGTGGGCTCCGGCAGAAACCAAGCGCCGTAAATGTTATCCAACAAAGAGTCGAGCATGGCCGGCAAAAAGTCGGTCTGCTCTCCTATCCTAGCCCAACGACAAGAGGGCTCCTCCAAAGCCAAGCAAATGCCGATCCCGTCCTTGGCAAAGCCCTGATGAGCACTTGACAAGCACGGCCCGCAGATGCGGTATGATGGGCTAAGGATTCTGAGGCGTTGGTGACTGCCGTTACGTTTTTGCGATCGATACCCTTCGACAATTAGGACGGGTGTGGATGTGAGAGCAGTAAGCCAAACTCGATTTGGAAACTATCGATAGTCATCCCCGATGTCCTACACTGGCTTTTCCAGGTCGAAAACCACGGTAAAACGGCGCAATAGGATCCTCAAGAAGGCTCTCGCTGGAGGGCCTTCTTGCTCTTAATGGCTGCACGGGATCCCTCGTCAGGCAAGTTTTGAGGGGAGCTGAGGTGGTTGTGGGATGGGGGTTAGGCGGCCTGTTGTTTGGCCTGTTGGCAATTTTGAACGGCAGGGATGCGGCGCCAATTTAAGTTAGCAAGCACCAGGGCGCTGAGGGGACGGGTGTGAGCCAGCAGCCCGGCAAGGAGCAGCAGCCAACGGCTCAAGGCAGAGCCGGCCAACAGCCAATGGATGAGCAGAGCTGCCCCTCCTCCTTCTACCCCTGCCGCCAAGACCCAGGCCCAGGCAACTTTCCCATGCCGGGACAGGAGGATCCCTTGCAATCCACCGACGCCAAGCCCCACCAGCAAGCCACGCAGCGGGCTGGCCATCGCCTGCAAGGCGTTCTGCAGCCAGGGATCCCTGGGATCGAAAGCGAAGGTTGCCATCCCCGCCTCCAGGGTATCTGCTGCTACCCAACCCAAAGCCGTGGCCAGCAGCGTGGCCGCCACCCACCGCCAAGAGACCTGCCGCCGCAATACCGCCCACTGGAGTAGCCCCATCCCCAAGCCCAGGCCGGCCCCGGCCACCGCTCCTTGGAGCGAACCCAAAGCAGCCAGCAGGGGAGCTGCCGCCCCCAGCCCCAGATAGCCGATCCCAGCCGCCGCCCAATTGGCCAGGAGCCAGCCCAGGGCCAATCCTTTGCTCTGGCGGGGCTTGCCTGAGGTGGGGAGGGTGGGCTTCTGGTGGGGGCTAACCTGTTCCTGGCCGACCTGCTGTTCGACCTCGCGCAGCCCCTGTTCTGCCGAGGGGTTACCCGGCTCCAGCCGCAGCACTCCTTGATAGTCCATCTGGGCAAGGCCCCAATGGCCCTGCCGCTGGTGGGCCAGGCCGCGGTATAGGTAGTAGCGGGCTTCGTTGGGGGCACTCTGGATCAGCTTGTTAAGCAGGTGGACAGCCATTTTGTATTCGCCTGCCTCGATCAAACGCACCGCCCGCTGCAGCTCTTCTTCCTCAGCTTCCGAAACAGGGGCGGCTCGGCTCTGCTGGGTGGCTTGCTGGCCAAAGCCGGCAGGGACCCGCTGCAGAGGAGCCTTTTGAGGGGGAGGCGGGATCTTGTCCCCATAGACGGCTCGGAGCTGCTGGGCCAGCTCCTCCATGGTGGCCGGGCGAAGGGCAGGGTCTTTCTCCAAGCAACGCAGCACCACCTTTTCTAGGGCCTCAGGGATGGGGTGGGGCAGCGGATGGTCTTGAAAAGGGCGGGGCTTTTGAAAGTTGTGGACGTGGTACCAGCCCTGCAGGGTGTCGGTCTCTGGCTCGAAGGGCAACGCACCGGTTAACAGCTCGTACAAAACCACCCCCAGGGAATAGATGTCGGAGCGGCCATCCAGCTTCTCTCCCCGCATCTGCTCCGGCGAGGCATAGACCATCGTGCCCAAAAAATACCCGGTTTGCGTCAGGCCACGAGAGGTTTCCCCCATGAGTTTGGAAATGCCAAAGTCCAGGAGCTTGACCCGTTCTTTGCCATCGGGCCCTTTTTGCACAAAGATGTTGCTGGGCTTGATATCGCGGTGGATGACCCCTCGAATCGAGTGTTTGCCCAGATCCATGTGAAAGTTGTGGGCGTGGTGCAGGGCCGAGCAAATTTGCAAAGCCAAGTTCACCACCCGCTCTGGGTGCAGGGGACCTTCCCGTGCCAACACATAGTCCAAGCCCTGGCCCGTGTAAGGCTTGGCCTTCAGGTACTCCATCACCAGGTAGGGCTGGTTTTGGTACAGACCGTAGGAGCGCACCTGCACAATGTTGGGGTGCTCGCCCAACAGGGCGCTGACCCTGGCCTCGTCCAGGAAGCGCTGCTGCAGTTGCTGGTAATACTCCGGCTCCATGTCTGGCGGCGGCGGGC
The DNA here is from genome assembly GCF_054060575.1 of Thermostichus sp. MS-CIW-15. NCBI lineage: Bacteria > Bacillati > Cyanobacteriota > Cyanophyceae > Thermostichales > Thermostichaceae > Thermostichus > Thermostichus sp. MS-CIW-15. The sequence goes on from NZ_JBSSDI010000010.1 coordinate 25,175, forward strand.
GCAACAACTTAACGGCCACCGGCTCGTCATTCAACTGGGTATCCACCGCCTCGAACACATTGCCGTAGCCACCCTCGCTGATGTGGTGGGTCAGTCGGTAGCGGTTGCCGATCAGTTGTCCAATTAGGCGCTGGTTCATGGAGGAGGAGGGCCAGCCGAGGGGAGGGTCTACCTAAAATGATTCTAGTCAGCTTGAGGGCGCAAGACCTGTGGGTGAGGGATCCGCCCTTTTTCGCCCCAGAAGTCAGGGATCCCGCTAGGATTGGGGCATGGGTGCTTCTCCTGAAACCGCTTCTCTCCCGCCCTTCTGGCTGGAGGTTACCGAGTTTGCCCTGCAGGCCACGGCAAAGGTCGGAGCGCAGCTCTTGGCAGACTTTGGCCAGGCCTCCTCTACGGAAAAAGCGGACGGCAGCTTGGTGACCGCTTCTGACCAATGGGCGGATCGCGCCTTTCAGGAGGCAATTGCCGCGGCCTACCCGGATCACGGCTGCCTGAGCGAGGAGTCCAACCACATTTTCCTGGAGAAAGAGTGGTGCTGGGTGGTGGATCCCCTGGATGGCACCACCAATTTTGCCCACGGGATCCCCATCTGGGGCAGCTCGCTGGCGCTGTTGCACTGGGGTGTGCCTGTGTTTGGCTGTGTGCATCTGCCCCCCATCCGCCAGACTTTCTACGGCTACTGGCCTCAGTTTCCCGACGACGCGCCGGCAGGAGCTTTTCTCATCCGCCACGACCGGGATCCCGTCCGTCCTCAGCCCATTCGCCCCAGCACCGCCCCACCCGGACCCAACCAACTGTTTAATTTTTGCTCCCGCAGCAGCCACTGGATTAGCCCGCAATTTCCCTGCAAAGCCCGCATGCTGGGCGGCGCTGCCTACAACCTGCTGGCGGTGGCCGGCGGCAGCCTTTTGGGGGCGGTAGAACGCTCGCCCAAGATCTGGGATGTGGCGGCGGTGTGGGCCATTGTCAAGGGGGCCGGCGCCGTTTGGGAACCCCTTGGCCCTGCCGACCCGGATCCCGGAACGCCCTTGCTCCCCGGCAAGGACTATGGTCGGCTGACCTATCCGACGCTGGTGAGCGCTCAGAACAGGTGGATCCCCGTGTTTCGGGCTTTCATCGCTCTGTAGCTCTCGTAAACCGCCTGGACGTTGTACCAGTTGAGGAAGAAAACCCGACACAGCTCCAAGGCCAACTGCGAGCGGCCCTGCCGGATCAACCAGCGCAGCAGCGGCTCTAAGCGCTTCTCGTTCAGCCACCCCCCCAGCGACAGAAGGCCCCACAGGCATTGATGCAGAGGCGTCAGTTGGATCATCAGGCGCACGGCCCAGGTGGGGTGCTTTTGGTAAAAGAGGATGCCCATGCGGCCCCGCTGCCGCTCCCGCTCGATGAGGGCTGGGATTTGCGCCAGCTCGAAGGGCGGATGCCAATGGTAGCCGGTGGCTTGGGGGCACTTGACCAGGCGCAGGCCCAGGCGCTTTAGCCGCACCCCTAGCTCCAGGTCTTCCCAGCCGTAGAGGTGAAACCGCTCGTCAAAGGGGCCGGCAGGGGTTTCACAAGCCCGCTCCAGCCAATGGCGGGCAATGGCCACGTTGCCGGTGGCAAAGAAGGCTGCCGAAAAATCGGTGGGCTTGAAGGGCTCGGAGCAGGGATCCCGAAAATTGCAGGTGTTGATTACCCGCCCGTAGGTGAAGACCTTGGCCTCGTGGGGCGAGTCGGGATTGCCGGTAACCCCGTGTCGCCGCAGCATCCGGGCATGAGCGGCCAAAAAGTGCTCCACCACCACCAGGTCGCTGTCGATAAAGACAATGATGGATCCCTGGGCGTGGCGAAACCCCAGGTTGCGGGCGGCAGCAGGGCCGCGGTGTTCTTGGCACAAAAGCCTGATCGGCGGCAAATCTGGCGGCTGGCTCTGCAGCCATTCCAGCGTGCCATCGGTGGAGCCGTCGTCCACCACCACCACCTCGTAGCCGTCGTAGGGGCCAGGCTGCTGCTGCGCCAAGGCCTGCAGACATTTCTGCAAGATGGGACGGCGGTTGTAGGTGGGGATGATGACGCTGATGTACACCGGGGATCCCTGGCTCGTAAGGCAAACCCTACCCCTAAAGTCAAGGGGTTTTTCCATACGGCTAGAGAGCTTTGAGCAGCTCTGCCGCCTGGCGCACCGTCTCGAAAAAGTGATGGACATTGGCCTCCGGAGTGGTGTGGTGCACGCCGTGGCCCAGGTTCATGATGTGGCCGCGAGATCCCGCCTTTTGAATCACCTCCAGGGTGCGCTGCCGGATGAATTCCGGGGATCCCAGCAACACCATCGGGTCGAGATTGCCCTGCACCGCCAGGGATCCCAGGCGGGCCCTGGCCTCGGCCATATCGCTCATCCAATCGAGGCTGAACACATCGATGCCAGCTTTGCCCACCCGCTCCAACAAAGCAGCGCTGCCGTTGATGTAGAGAATGAGCGGCACCTGCGGGCACCGAGCTTTCACCTGATCCACAATTTGCTTTTGGTAGGGCAAAGCCCAGGTTTCGTAGTCGCCGGGGCTGAGCTGGCCGGCCCAGGTGTCGAAGAGCTGCACCACCTGGGCGCCGCACTCGATCTGGTAGATCACGTAGCGGGCAATGCTATCCGCCAGCTTACTCAGCAACTGATGCAACACCTGCGGCTGAGTGAAGGCCAGGCTCTTGATATGGGCATAATCTTTGGAGCTGCGGCCCTCCACGGCGTAGCAGGCCAAGGTCCAAGGGGAGCCGACAAAGCCCAGCAGCGTCGCCTTCCCTTCCACCTCGCGGCGCAGAGTGCTGAGGATGGTCTTGATAAAGGGCAGGCTTTCTTCCGGCTCTAGCAGTCGGATTTGCTCAACTTGGGCCTGGGAGCGGATCGGCGGGTCGATGATCGGCCCCTGCTGCTCCACCAACTCAAAGGGGATCCCCATGCCCTCGAGGGGGGTGAGGATGTCGCTGAACATAATGACGCCGTCGGGGGCAAAGGCGCGAAACGGCTGCAGCGAGATCTCAATCGCCAGCTCCGGGATCTCGCAGCGCTGCTTGAAGGTGTATTTGCTCTGCAGCTCGCGGTAGGCCGCCATGTAGCGACCCGCCTGGCGCATCATCCAAACGGGGGGACGATCTACCACTTCCCCGCGGGCCGCCCGCAGCAGACGGTCGCCATCGCCGACGGAGGAAGGAGAAGCGCTGAGCTGAGCAGGTGAGTGGGACATGGGAAGACCAAGCCGGTTCAAGATCCTCAATGCATCCTGACATTGGGGGGACGGCTAGCGCAAGCTCGCGGCCCTTCCTCTTGACCCTTTCCTTAGGGGTTGCAACTTGCTTTCACCGGCTGAGGAAGGCGGATCCCGACCTAGAGTGGACATGAGATAATGTCAGCTTGCAGGCCTGTTGTAGAACCCCTTCCCGCCGTTGCTGAGTTGAGAGGAGCCCTCCCTTGGTTGCCCAAACCTTCAACCTGGACACCTACTTGAGCCAACGCCAGCAACAGGTGGAAGAGGCGCTTTCTGCGGCATTGGTTCCCGCCTATCCGGAGCGCATTTACGAGGCGATGCGCTACAGCCTGCTGGCGGGGGGGAAACGCCTGAGGCCGATCCTCTGTCTGGCGGCCTGTGAGTTGGCCGGCGGCTCTGTGGAGCAGGCCATGCCCACCGCCTGCGCCCTGGAGATGATCCACACCATGTCGCTGATCCACGACGATCTGCCGGCGATGGACAACGACGATTTTCGCCGCGGCAAGCCCACCAATCACAAGGTATTCGGCGAGGATATCGCCATTTTGGCAGGAGATGCCCTGCTGGCCTATGCCTTTGAGCATATCGCCAGCCAAACGCGGGGGGTGCCGCCGCAGTTGGTGCTGCAAGTCATTGCCCGCATTGGCCATGCTGTGGCGGCAACCGGCTTGGTAGGGGGCCAGGTGGTGGATCTGGAGTCCGAAGGCAAAGCCATTTCCCTAGAAACTTTGGAGTACATCCACAGCCACAAGACGGGTGCTCTGCTGGAGGCCTCGGTGGTTTCGGGAGGGATCCTGGCAGGGGCCGATGAGGAGCTGCTGGCGCGGCTGAGCCACTACGCTCGGGACATCGGCCTGGCTTTTCAGATCGTGGACGACATTTTGGATGTTACTGCCACCAGCGAGCAACTGGGCAAAACGGCAGGCAAGGATCAAGCTGCCGCCAAAGCCACCTACCCCAGCTTGTTGGGCCTAGAGGCTTCCCGGCAGAAAGCTGAGGAACTGATCCAATCGGCCAAGGAGGCGTTGCGCCCCTACGGATCCCAGGCCGAGCCCCTGTTGGCTCTGGCCGATTTCATCACCCGCCGCCAGCATTGAGACAAGAGGACAAGAAGGTAGATGGGATCCCTGTCCACCCTGTCGGAGACCCTGGTCGCGTTCTGGTGCCGGAGAGCCCTATGCTGCAGCAGTTGATGGCCAACCACGTTCTCTGGGTTGCTCTGCTGGCCAGTGTCTTGGCCCAGGCCATCAAGCTGATCCTGGCCTATGTGCGTTCGGGCAAGCTCAACCTGCGGGTTTTGGTGGAGACAGGGGGGATGCCCAGCTCTCACGCAGCGCTGGTAACGGCTTTGTCGGTGGGGGTGGGGCTGGAGGAAGGCTGGGACAGCCTGCTGTTTGCGGCAACGATGGTCTTTGCGCTGGTGGTGATGTACGATGCCGCCGGGATCCGTCAGGCTGCCGGCAAGCAGGCGCGGGTGCTGAACCGCCTCATGGAAGAATGGTTTGAGGAGAAGGGTGCAGATCGCTTCCAGGAGCCCTACTTGAGGGAGTTGCTGGGCCATACGCCCGTCCAGGTGATCGCCGGAGCAGCCTTGGGGGCAGCCTGTATCACGTTATCTTTTGTCCTGGGAATCAACTGAACGCAATTGGGGCATGCTAGAGCAGGAGCATCACGGGTGGTCATGGCCTCCAGTTCTCAACCTCGTCCGATCCAGCGCTGCCCGGCCTGTGGCAAGCCGATCCCGGCCTATCGCTACAAGTCCCCCTACTGCGACCACTGCGGTTGGCGGGCAACCCCGGCAGGGCAAACCCCTCAAACAGGCGGATCTGGGGGCCAGAGATCCGGAGCTCAGGGGAGTAGGATTCAACAACACATTCAGCGCCTCGGCCTGCCCCCTCTGTTGCAGCCGCTGTTGAAGTTCGACTTTTACCTCTATCTGGGCTGGGGGATCAGCCCTCTGTTTCCGCTAGTCGTGGATCGACCGCTGCTGGCCGAATCCAATTACCTGTTGCTGCTCCCGCTCCTGTTGAGCTGGGGGCTGCTCTACTTGGCAGTGCGGGATCGGCCGTTGCCCCAGGATTTGCGGCTGCCGCGGCTGCTGCTGGATGTGGCGTTTATCCTGCTGCCCTTCTTCCAAAAAATCAACGTTTCCAAGGCCCCCAACCGGCCCTACTGGAATGCTCTGCTCATCTGGGTCATCGGGCTCCTCCTGTTTGCCGCCGTGGGGCTGTGGAGCTTTAGCCTGCTTCTGACGGCATTGACGCTGCTGTTGACCAGCTTCTGCACGCTGCTGTTCTAGCCGAGATGGTTGACAAACACTCCAGCCTCCCATGAGCATTCCTGCTGCCCGCCAACGCTTCCTCCAAGAAATTCAAGCGGATCCCATCGATCTGGGCCGAGCGGCCCTCTGGATCGCCCAAGAAGCCTATCCCGACTTGGATGTAGAAGAGTATTTGGCCGCTTTGGATGAGATGGCCGCAGAAGTGCAAGAGCGTCTTCCTCCCGAGCGCTACCCCCTGCGCGTCATCCGGATTTTAAATCGCTATCTCTTTGAAGATCTGGGCTTTTGTGGCAACAGCGAAGACTATTATGACCCGCGCAACAGCTTTTTAAACGAGGTGATCGATCGGCGCACCGGGATCCCGATCACTCTTTCTCTGATCTATCTAGAGCTGGCGCGGCGGATCGATTTTCCCATGGCAGGGGTAGGCATGCCCGGCCACTTTCTGGTGCGGCCCCTGTTTGCAGACGCGGAGATTTTTGTGGATCCCTTTCATCAGGGAGAAATTTTGTTTCCCGAGGACTGCCAAGAGCGTTTGGCACAGATCTACGGGCCCAGGATCCCTTTACAAGATCATCACCTCCGCCCCACCCCTCCTCGCCTAATCTTGGTGCGGCTGCTCAACAATCTTAAGCAGATTTACTTGAGCCGCGCCCAGCTAGAGCTTGCCTTGGCAGCGGTGGAGCGCATCTTGTTATTGATCCCAGAGTCCTTGCCCCACCTGAGGGATCGGGGCTTGCTCTGTTACCAGTTGGGGCGTTGGCAGCAGGCCTGTCAGGATCTGAGGCACTACCTCAACCAGGCGACCCTCCACCCAGAGCTCAGCGGCCCCGACGAGCATTTAATCCAAGAGATCCTACAAAGGCTAGAAGCTTACTCTGACTAAAGTCAGGTGCAGCAATTGCTCGAAAAAATCCTCCAATCGAGAGCTGGCCACCTAAGCAATACGGATCTCACCTGAGATCTCGCCTTGCCATCTTTGGGTGTCGCTGGGGCTTTTGCAAGAGTCTGGAGCAGCTTTCACCTCCTGGCGAAGAATTGCCTCTACCAGCTCGTCTAAAGCTTCCAGGTCAGATAGGTTGTAGTCTTTTTCCCGAAGGATTTTGTTAATAGAAAACTCCTGCTGCAGCGTCAGGGTCGAGGATCGTAAGACCTCGTCGATAATCTCGCGAATGCTCATTACAACCTCACAATCTGATGGCAATCTCAGCGGAGAATTTGTTATCTGAGCTCATAAACCTAGAATGCAAGAAATACTTGACGTAGCCATCCTGAGGATCACGTATTTTGGCCAAGATCTAGGGCCGCCCATGCTAAGGGAAACTGCCAAGGGTACTTTCACGGGGCCTCGCCGAGGCTTGGGAGCTCCCCAGGGAGGCTTGTCCGGTTCGCCTTTCCCAATCTTTTGCGAAGGGGGTGCGAGTGATGGGTTCACCCGATAGCTGCTGCAGTTTTGGCGACTTTGGGGCCAGTCGCGCCACGAGTGAGTTGCTTGGTCTAGGATCCCGGGGGGCGATCCACTAGTCTGTTGGTACTCCATTAGGATGAAGTGGGATCCTGTCGGCTAGCGGGTTTTCTGGGAAATCCCAGTCAAATCGCAGGTGAGGTTGTAGCACCATGACATTGACTTGGCAAACGGATGGACAGACTTGGTTTCTTCTGCCTCCCCAACCCCGTGCCGTGATCCACTTTCTGGGCGGAGCTTTTGTGGGATCCGCCCCACAATTTTTCTACAGCCGCCTGCTGGAAGAATTGGCCCGTATGGGCATGGCCGTTGTGGCTACCCCCTACACCACCGATATCGATCACGCGCAACTGGCTTTTAAAGCAGCGCAATCTTTGCATAGAAGCCTGCAGAGCAAAGGTTTGATGGGGTTGCCCCTCTTTGGCTTGGGCCACAGCCTTGGCGGTAAGCTGCAGATCCTCTCCTGCCTAGCCCTTCCTTCTTTGGGATCCCAGCGGCGCGGCAATATTTTCTTGGCCTACAGCAATGCGGGACTGGAACGGGCGCTGCCGGTGCTGCAGGCCTTGGCCCAGGCGTGGCCGCAACAGCAACTGAGCACTCTGTGGCGGATGTGGATGGGATCCTCGTCACCGCCAGTGAATCTGTGGTTGGAGTTTGAGCCTTCTCCGGCAGAAACCAATCGCCTTATCGAGGAGCAGTATCCGGTTAGAAACAACCTGCTTGTAGAGTTTCAGCAGGATGATATTGACGATATTCCGCTGCTCTATCAACAGCTTCGCCGCAAGTACGGAGGCTACACCGAATGGCAACGCCTGGAGGGGGATCACTTAACCCCGCTGGGTTTCAGCTATCCTTTCCGGGTCGGGGGGGAGTTCAGTCCCATCGATGCTTTCGCGCAGTTTTTTTATCAAAACTTACTGGCTCCTAACCAACGAATGATCCGGAGTATTCAAGCCTGGCTGGCAGCACAACTGGCTTAGTCGAGCCAGCTTAGGTCGGAGAGGAGCTCCTGTGAGTGGGGAGACTGAGCCTGCAGAGGAAACAGCATCTGTAGAATATCGCTCATCAGGAAGTAACAGGTTAAAACACCACCGGCAGCTACGGCCACCAGCGTTCCCGCCAACATGCGCGAGAACTCCTGCCGCTGAAACGCCTGTTCCATTAAGCGCAGCGCCCAGAACCCCAGTAGGATCACAATGGCAAGGATAATCAACATATCGTAATCTAAGCTGTAATCTATTGTAACGAACCTGTCGCTCAACTGCTATTGACAAAACCTGGTTAAAGCGTAAAGAGTTCTCTGTCTTCTGCAGCCAGCAACTTGTCGGCGGGGTAGCGGCGGGCGCGGCCCCCTGGGGCCTTGCCGGCCTTGTCTAAGCTACAGGCCCCAAAGGGATCCCGCTGGCAAAGATTGCTGGGCGTTCAAGCGGCCTACACCTGTCGCCCTTCGGGGGAAGCGCCGGCAACTGTTGCAAGATCTGGCAAAGGAGAAAGCTTCCGGGCAGCTCCTAGCTCCTCAGGCCAATTGTCTGCAGGATACCAAAATACATCGACCCGCCAGCGGCTGCTCGCAGGGGGATCCCTTACACTTGAGCTAACTGCTGCTTGAGAGGTGGGGTATGGTACGGCGGAGGCTGGCCGGCGCGGCTGGATCCCTGGCACTTCAGCGTTCTCTGCAGGCTCCTTTGCAGCAGCGCAGCCGGGCGATCAACCGTCGCCGCAAACTGATCTACCGCAGAACTCGCCTACTCTACCAGCGCAACTTGCCCCTTTACCTGCGCAATTTGCTGTTGCAGTACCGCACCAGCTTTATCTACAACCTCAAAGCTAGAGCTGTGATCAGAACTCGCTAGAGAATGTCGAGCTATCTTTTCACTCTCAGCACAACGGTCTTCACAGCGCGAAAAACAGGCAGATGGCGATGGACATTGCCCTGCCGGAAAGTCTGGATTTATAGTTAAAAATTGTTGTCTGTAAGTCTTCTAAGAGAGAGGCCGGTCTCCCTCCGAGAGAAAAGAGTTGGAAGCGGGAGCCAAGCTAAGGCTACCGAATTGTAAAGCGGCCAACTCCTATCTTCTCGCCGTTGACATGAACCTCGACGCGGTAGCGCCCGGTGTAGGGTTGGCTGAAGCTGAGAAAGCCTCGCACCGTGTCGGCTAGGGGATCCCAGGGAAAATCAAACTTGCGGATCAGTTGCTCGCTCCCGGCTTCTCCGCCCTCGTAGTACCAGAGCATCTCCACCTGGGCGTTGGCAGGGAGGCTGCCCACCGGCAAGATGGCCCAGATCAAGGTGTCGGTGGTCTTAAACTCGGTTGTGGCCTCGCCAGGGCTGCCGTCTCCCCGACCTCGGTGCAGGCTGATCACCCTTGTCCCCGCCTCGTTTGGGGCTTTCTGGCTATAGGCGCGGGCATTGGCTTGCGCTTCCTGAGCGAGGCGATCCAGCTCGGCCAGCAAATCTTCCTGCCGCTTCAGGGCCTCGGTTGCTTCCTGTAGCCAGTGGGCGATCGGCTGCTCTGGAGCTGGGGAAGAAGGCTTTCGGGCGGCCCCGGTAAGGTTTTGGATGGGAAAGCCCCGAGCCGTCCCCACCTCGCTGCCCAGCAAGTTCAGCCAGCGGCTCCGCATTTCGGGTGTCATCTCTGGCTTGGCGGCGTAGGCAATGCGCACAGGGCCGTCTGGGCCTTGGGTGATGCGGCCAATTTCATGCTCTTGGATCCCGGCAACCTGCCCACGACAGCCGGCGCTACGGAACTCGTAGAGGACATCCTCTTCGCTTTCCCGGTGAAACTCCCACATTGTTTGGGGGCAGTACTCTAGGAGATTATTCCGCATATTGTTTGCCAGGAAGCGGGGCAATTTTGGTACCTGAACGTTCATGACCGAGAGCATTTCTCTCCAAGAGGCCAAGCTCGCCTCGGGCCGTATGAGAACAGTCAATGTAGCTGTCTCAGTAACTTGGCGATCAGCAAAAGCCCACTCCCCCACATCTCCTTCAATGAGGACATTTCCTGAAGGGCTGAGGTGAGCCGAGGCAAAGAGCAGGCCGGCAAAAAGGTTCAACATGATGATCCTCCCTACCAAGATTTGTACTGGGAAATGAGAGGGGAAAGTTCTCAATCAGCTCGCCGGGCAGGCAACGAAAGGAGACTGGACAAGAAGGACAGCCCTTTGTTGTCGCTTTCTCAAGGCTCACCCCAGAGGAGCTCAATGATCCGGGTGGCTTTTGGCAAAATGGCAGTTACAGCCTGCTTGGGCAAAACCCGTATCGTCACACGAGCTGAAACCTTACTCAGGTAAAGTTTTTTCTGTGGGCTATATTCCTTTGAACCGCAAGCTCTAGAGGGCACCAGTAGCCTATCACAGGCTAGCTCAGTTTCGATCCCTGTTTTTCAGAAACGCCACATTCTTTCTGAGCAGTATACTCGTTTACCTTAAGCAGATATGATTTTGTTCGTTCAAAAACCTAAAACTCTCTCGGATGACAATTGAGAGTCATCGAGAACAAATCATTCACCGGAGTCGTCGGCGCCAGAAGGGAGGATCTTCCCGGTTATCAACCAGTTATCCCCCACAGTCTGCAGTTGCGGCTCCAACAGTTGCCAGCTTTGGTTCACATCCGGGATCCCTTCTCCTGCTACGGGGGTTGGCGCGTCGGCCCCGCCCAAGATCTTGGGAGCGATGAAGGCGGCCACCTTCTGGATGGCCCCATCTTTAAGGGCTGCCCAGGCCAAGGTGCCGCCGCATTCCCAGAGGGCACTCAGACAGCCTCGCTCAAAGAGAACCTGCGCCGCTTGAGCCGGGGTTACTTGATCCAGGTGCAGCAGCTCCACCCCTTGCTTGGCCAGGGATCCCCAGAGGGGATGGGCTTCAGTGGCCTCGGTAATCACCAAAGTTGGCGCCTCCTCCGCTCGCCACAGGTGGGCCAGCGGGGGCAGATTCAGAGAGCGGCTGAGAACCACTCGCAGGGGCTGGGATCCGTGAAAATCCGGCAGGCGGCAGGTAAGGTGGGGGTTATCGTGCCAGACGGTGCCGGAGCCCACGATGACTGCATCGTGCCAGGCCCGCTGGCGGTGAACCCACTCTCGCGCCAGCGGATTGCTGATCCAGCGGCTGTGGCCGGTGGCGGCGGCGCTCTTGCCGTCTAGGGTCATGGCGTATTTGAGCAGGCCAAAACACCGTTTCTGCACAATGGCGAAGGCAAAGCCTTCGTTGAGCTCCTGACATTCCTGCTCCAGCACCCCCACCGTCACCTCAACCCCTGCCTCCTGCAGGCGGCGGATCCCTTTGCCGGCCACCAGGGGATTGGGATCCTGCATTCCCACCACCACCCGCCGGATCCCGGCAGCCAGGATGGCCTCGGTACAGGGAGGGGTGCGCCCGTAGTGGTTGCAGGGCTCGAGGTTGACGTAGAGGGTAGCGCCCTTGGCCAGGGATCCCGCCTGCTGCAGAGCCAACACCTCGGCGTGGGGCTGGCCGGCTCCCGGATGAACGCCTTCCCCCACCACCTGATCCCCCCGGACAATAACGCAAGCTACCCGCGGGTTAGGGGAGGGGCGCTGCGGTGTGGAGCGGGCCAAGGACAGGCACCGTTCCATCCATTGCCGATCCGAGTTCATAAGGGGCCGGGATCAAGCTACAGTTGCTCTGGATTCTAGCCTTGCCATCTGGGGAACAAAAGCCGACCCGTTCCCTTCAAGTGCGCGACGGATCTGGGCGCTGTTGGCGACTTCACCCGCTGGCCCGTCCAGGAGCTGGAGGGCGTTTTTGGTAAGCTGGTTACGGCCTTGGCAGAAGGGATCCCATGGACAGCCTTCAACTTTGGCAGCGCTACTGCGATTGGCTCTACTACCATCCCGAGCTGGAAATTTTTGTTGATATCAGCCGCATCCGTTTTACTTCCGCTCAGGTGGAAGCGCTGCGGCCTGCCTTTGCCCGCGCCTTTGCCGAGATGCAGGCCCTAGAAGCCGGGGCCATTGCCAATCCCGACGAAGGCCGCCAGGTGGGCCACTACTGGCTGCGGGCGCCGGAGCTGGCTCCCACTGCCGAAATCCGGCAGGCAATTCAAGACTGCGTTGAACAGGTGGAGAGCTTTGCCAAAAAGATCCACGGCGGCGTGATCCCAGCCAGTGGGGGAGGGCGTTTCACCGAGCTGCTCTGGATTGGCATTGGCGGCTCGGCTCTGGGGCCACAATTTGTGGCGGAGGCCCTGGCTCCGCTGCAGCCGCCCTTGAACATTCACTTCATCGACAACACGGATCCGGACGGGTTTGACCGGGTGCTGGGACGGCTGGCCGGCAAACTGGGACAAACCCTGGTGGTTGTCACCTCCAAATCCGGCAACACGCCCGAGCCGCGCAACGCCTTGGTGGAAGTGGAGCTGGCTTACCGGAAGGCAGGGATCCCCTTTTCTGCCCATGCAGTGGCCATCACCGGCCCCGGCAGCCAATTGGAGCAGCAGGCGCGGCAGGAGGGGTGGCTAGCCGTTTTTCCCATCTTCGACTGGGTGGGGGGGCGCACCTCGGAAACTTCCGCGGTGGGCCTGCTGCCGGCAGCGTTGCAGGGGATCGACATCCGGGCTTTGCTGGCCGGAGCTGCCACCATGGACAAAGCCACCCGCGTACCCCATCTGGAGCGCAATCCTGCCGCCCTCTTGGCCATGGCCTGGTACATCGTCGGCGAGGGGCGAGGGCGCAAGGATATGGTGGTTTTACCCTACAAAGACCGCCTGGCGCTGTTTAGCCGCTACCTGCAGCAGTTGGTGATGGAATCTCTAGGCAAGTCCCACGACCTGCAGGGCAACCGCGTGGAGCAGGGCCTAACCGTCTACGGCAACAAGGGCACCACCGATCAGCACGCCTACGTGCAGCAGTTGCGGGACGGCCTCAACAACTTCTTCGTCACCTTCATCGAGGTGCTTCAGGATCGCGAGCCCGGGATCCCTTCCCCCTTCGTAGAGCCCGAGGTAACCAGCGGCGACTATCTGGATGGCCTGCTGCAGGGCACCCGCCAAGCCCTCTACGAAAACGGGCGCGACTCCGTCACAGTGACGCTGCCGCGGGTGGATGCCCGCTCCGTGGGGGCCCTGATTGCCCTCTACGAACGGGCAGTGGGCCTCTACGCCTCCTTGATCCAGGTCAACGCCTATCACCAGCCGGGGGTGGAAGCCGGCAAGAAAGCGGCTAGCGCCGTCCTGCAGCTCCAGCGTCAGGTGCTGGAGGTGATGCAAGAGCAAAAGGGATCCCTGACCTTGCCCCAGTTGGCGGAAAAACTGGGCTGCCCAGAGCGCATCGAGACCCTGTACTGGATTGTGCGGCATCTGCAAGCCAATGGCCGCAGTCTAGTGCTTGTGGGGGATCCTGGCCGACCCTTGGAGCTAAGCATCCAGCCGCGCCCGGCCTGAGGGTTTAGAAGAGGCAGCCTGAAGAAAGATCTGTATCTCACCTTAAACCCCTCCTGGGCAGCCGGCCTGTCTGCCTAGAATCGAGCAAGAGGCTACTCCAGGAGGAGACTATGGACCAACCTGCCGCCGTCCTGCCTTTACAAACCCCAAAAGATGTCTCCATCGAGGACATTGACCAGGAGCTGAACAAGATCTGGTCCTCCAAGGGAGAGAGCGTTGCCGCCCGGGCTGCCACCTTTACCCTGGTGGTGTATGAGTCGCTAGACGATGCCCTGCTGCTGCCTTCCCCCACCGTCGAAGCCATTGCCACCCAGAACCCCTGCCGCGTCATCGACCTAAGGGCCAAACGGGAGGGAGCCACAGACGACGCCATCGAGGCCCAGGTGGCGGCCTATTGCCCGGTGACCCGCGAGCAGCGCAGCTCGCTGGTGTGTTGTGAGTACATCACCCTGAAAGCGCCGGAATCGGCTTTTGTGCGCGCTTGCAGCACTGTCGCCTCGCTGTTGATCCCCAACCTGCCCACGTTCCTGTGGTGGCAAGGGAACTTAGACTTGAATAGCTTGTTGTTTCAAAAGCTGGTAGCCCTGAGCAACCGCGTCATCGTCGACTCGCGGGGCTTTGTCAACCCAGAAGAAGACCTGCAGGAAATTCATCTCCTCATCAGCGAGGGGCACCACTGCGGGGATCTCAACTGGCGACGGCTGCTGCCCTGGCAGGAACTCACCGCCCAAGCCTTCGACCCCCCAGATCGGCGAGAGTCTCTGTCCTGGATAGATCAAGTAACCATTGACTACAGAGCTGGCAACCCCTGCCAGGCCCTCCTTTTCTTGGGCTGGCTGGCCAGCCGGCTGGGGTGGACGCCCACCGAGCGGGCCCAGACTTGGGAACACGACTACGAGATCGACCGCATCCGCTTCCAAACCCAAGCGGGAGGCGAGGTGAGGGCAGAATTGGCTGCCGTGCCCCTGGTCTCGGAGATGAGCCAGGCGGGAGATCTCATCGGCTTGCGCCTCACCTCCAGCAACCAGGAAGCCGACGCCTGCACCGTGCTCTGTTCAGAAACCACAGGGTGCATGCGCATGGAAGCCATGGGAGGTGCCCAGAGGTGCGTGGTTCGCCAGGTGGCTCCCCTGGAGCAGGAGTCCTTGGAAACGCTGCTAGCTGCCGAGTTGCAGCGGCCTGGCCCCAACTATCTTTACGAAGAGACCTTAGGGGTGGTGGCCCAGATCCTCAAATTAAAGAAAAGCGGAGCGCTGGGGTAGAATCTCGATTTCGTTGTTGGCAATCTTGGGGAGACGGATACTGTCTCGCGTTCAAATGCAGGGAAGCGAAGACCCCAACCCAGCGCTTGACAGACGAGAACCTAGGCTTCTCGGGATATCCTGACAAATCGGCCCAAGAAAGCTAGCCAGATCCGCCTATCCACTGTCGAAGCCAGCTCAGCGCAGCCCCAGGACGGAGGCCAGCACGCTGTGACCTACCAGGGCTTCCACCGCAATGCTCATGGCAAACCCCAGCATGGCCAATCGCCCGTTCCAGCGCTCGGCCTTTTCCGTCCACCCAATTTCCCACTCGGGCGGAGCCTCGCCCTCTTGCCCATACTGAGGCACGTATCGCGGACGAGCAGCACCCTCCCAGCCCGCAGGACGCTTGGAGTTGAAGAAAGCCATCGAACCGAGGGCAACAGCAGCCACCAGCCCGCTCACCATAACGGCAATGTAAGGAAAGAAAGGGTTGTCGAGGATCATCGGCCTGTTGGGTTCAGTGAAACAGTCAATAGCCTGGGTAGCGAGCCGATCGGGCAGCCCCCAGACAGAACGCCCGACCTGATGCTTGCGTAAAACTCAGATGTTCTCAACTATCGCAGTCCCAGCCACTGAGCGAGAGTGGTGGCAAAAACACTGTGACCCACCAGCGCCTCTGTGGCAACGCTGATCACCAAACCCACCATAGCCAGGCGGCCATTCCAACGCTCCGCCTGCTCCGTCCAGCCCGGGATCCAGTCGTTGGTGGTGTCGTAGTATTGGGCCACAGAAGCGGAGTCCAGGCGAGAAGGGATCCTAGGAGAGGATTGCATAGGTAATGCCTCATAACTGTACGTAAACAAACTTAACATAAAATTACAGTTCTTGACAACTTTTCCGACTGGCGAGGGGAGGTAGGGATCCCTGGCGAGAGGGAAGGAGTTTGCCGAGGGGTGCCCAGAGCGATGCCATACTGAGGGAGGTAGGCTTCTGCGCAGACTATGGCGGTATCCTCTCTTTCTTCCCCCAAGCTGGACCAGGCTTTTGACGCTGCTGCCGACTTAGCTGCCCAGGTGCGGTCGGATTTTCCAATTTTGCAGCGCCAAGTCAACGGCCAGCCGCTCATCTATTTTGACAATGCGGCCACTTCCCAGAAGCCGCTGGCGGTTTTGCAGGCAATGGATTTCTACTATCGGCACAGCAACGCCAACGTGCACCGGGGAGTGCATACCTTGGGCAACGAAGCCACGGAGGCCTACGAGGGGGCGCGGGAGAAGATTGCCCGCTTTATCAACGCGCCTTCCCCGCAAGAGATCATCTACACCCGCAACGCCAGCGAGGCCATTAACCTGGTGGCCTACAGTTGGGGCATGAGCACCCTAGAGCGGGGGGATGAGATTATTCTGTCGGTGATGGAGCACCACAGCAACTTGATCCCCTGGCAATTCGTGGCTCAAAAGACGGGGGCCTGCCTCAAGTTTATCCAGATCACGCCCGAGGGCGAGCTGGATTTGGAGCACTACCGCTCTTTGCTGGGCGACCGCACCCGCCTAGTGGCTGTAACTCACGTCTCCAACATGCTGGGATCCATCAACCCTGTCCGGGAGGTGGTTGAGTTAGCCCATCGCTGTGGGGCCAAGGTGTTGCTGGATGCCTGTCAGAGCGTGCCCCACATGCCGGTGGATGTGCAGGCCCTAGACTGCGATTGGCTGGCCTTTTCTGGGCACAAGATGGGCGGCCCCACGGGGATCGGGGTGCTCTACGGCAAGCGGGAGCTGCTGCGGGCCATGCCGCCCTTTTTGGGCGGGGGCGAGATGATTGCCGAGGTGTACTGGGATCACGCCACCTACGCCGATATCCCCCACAAGTTTGAGGCGGGCACGCCGGCCATTGCCCAAGCCGTGGGTCTGGGGGCAGCCGTCGATTACCTAAGCCAGATCGGTCTGGAGCGCGTGCATGCCCATGAGCAAAAGTTAACCGCTCGCCTCCTAGAAGGGCTTCAGCGCATTCCAGGCATTACAATCTATGGCCCCAAGGACCCGACGCGGCGGGCGGGGCTGGTCAGCTTTTCGGCGGAGGGCATCCACCCCCACGACCTGTCTACGCTGCTGGATGAGCAGGGGATCGCCATCCGGGCCGGCCACCACTGCACCCAGCCGCTGCATCGCCACTTGCAGGTGCAATCGACGGCGCGGGCCAGCGTTTACCTCTACAACACCTTGGCCGAGGTGGATCGCTTCCTGGAGGTGCTGGCGGAGGCGGTGGCGTTTTTCAGGGAGGCCTTGGGGTAGCCGAGGAAGATGCTCTACCGCCGCTTTGGGCGCACACAGCAGCTTATGTCGGCTTTCTCCCTGGGCAGCATGCGCCTAGTCCATGTGCCGCCGGAGCAGGCCCAGGCCACGGTGGCAGCGGCGCTAGAAGCAGGGATCAACCACATCGAAACGGCGCAGGCCTATGGCCAGGCCGAGGTGCTCTTGGGGGAGATCCTGCAGAAGCTGGCGGTGCCGCGGCAGCGCCTGATCCTGACCACCAAGCTTACGCCCGGCGAGAGGCTGCGGGAACGGCTGGAGGGATCCCTGCAGCGGCTACAGGTGGAGTATTTGGATCAGTTTGCCTTCCACGGCATCAACCTGCCCGAACACCTGGAGTGGGTGCTGCAGGAGGGCTTGCCGCTGCTGCGGCAGGCGCAGCAGGAGGGCTTGGTGCGCTACATCGGCTTTTCCACTCATGGATCCCTGGAGCTAATCCTGCAGGCCATCCAGAGGGGCCAGTTTGACTTTGTGAATTTGCACTACCACTTTTTCCAGCAGCGCAATGCCGCGGCCCTGGAGGCGGCAGCCCAGCAGGATATGGGGGTGTTCATCATCTCCCCTGCCGACAAAGGGGGGATGCTCTATCGCCCGCCCCAGCGTCTCCGGGAGAGCTGTGCGCCCTTTAGCCCCCTGGAGTTTGCCTATCGATTTTTGCTGGCGGATCCCCGCATCCACACCCTCAGCCTGGGCATTACCCATCCCGACGAGCTGCAGACGGCCCTGGCGGCCCTGCAGGATCCCGAGCGCTGGTGGACGGAGGGCCTGCAGGTACAGGAGCGGCTGCATCAAGCGGAGCAGGAACGCCTGGGCTCCAGCCGCTGTGCCCAGTGCTACGCCTGCCTGCCCTGTCCCGAAGGGATCCACATCCCAGAGGTGCTGCGGCTGCGCAACTTGGCTCTTGCCCACGAGATGACCGAGTTTGCCCAATATCGCTACAACATGTTCGGCCAGGCAGGGCACTGGTTCCCAGGGGTGCCTGCCGACCGCTGCAGCGAGTGCGGCGACTGCCTGCCCCGTTGTCCGCAGCACCTGCCGATCCCGGAGTTGTTGGCCGAAACCCACCGCCTTTTGCACCGCTCTCCCATCCGGCGGCTGTGGGAGTAAGGGCCCCTTCTCCCAGGGGGTGAGGGGGGTGAAAATCCTGGCCAGGAGAGCCAGCTAGGGGGAAGCCTCTTGCTGCTCCGGAGTTCAAGGCTCTAGCGCCGCTTGCTGCGCAGGGTTTTGGCACGGTTGTGTACCTGTCTAACAAACAGAGGCAGGAGCTGTTCCTGAATGTAGGCAAAGGCTGCCGGGAGGCCTTCTCTTTCGTAGATAAGGCCGATTTCTGCCTCCACCTGGGTGGGATCCCGCAGAGCCGACAAAAATTGGTTGGAGGTGAGCCAGGTGAAGAGTTCCGCGCGGCTAAGATCGCAGCCGGGAGGGGAAGGCACCTGCCAGTCGGGTGGCGGGCCGAGCAGCCACTGGCGGGCAAAGAGGCTCAGCACCGCATCTCCTAGCCACGCCTTGTCCCGTCGGGATCCCTCGTCCAACTGGGCCACCTGCTGTCTGACGGTCGAAGCAAACTGGGATCCGGGCACCATGGGCAGCACTTAGAAGGAGCAGCAAGGGTAGCAGAGCTTCCCTGCCTCATTCTACTAAGATGGGGTCTGGCCCACCCTCAGCGGGTAAAGGGGCGGAGTTGGCTGTTTTGAGGATCTCAGTGCATGTTGTTGGAGCTTACCCCAGAAGAGTGCGAGGCGGTGATCCCGCTGGTGCCGACGCGGCTCCAGTACGCAGCTTACTGGAGCGATGCCCTCAAGAGCGTAGGCCGGATCATTACAGCTATTTTGGTGGGCGTAGCGCTGCTGGTGCTGTCTCGCGCTTTTGGCGAGGGATCCTTCTTGGGGGCAGTCTCCTTTCTGGCGGGGTTTCTCTCGTTGCTCTACCCTTTCCTCTGGGGGCCCCTCTACACCATCTCCCGCCGGCAGCTAGCCTTTCGCGAGATCCCTTACGGAGGGCTCTTTTTTGGCCAGGTGTTGAGCACCCGCCGCTACGAGGTGGTGGTGGAAGAGCGGGAAAAGGTGGATGAAGAGGGGCAACTCTATATTGAAGAAGTGCGCGAGCGCCAGTTTGAGATGGAAATTGGCGATGAAACAGGAGTTCTCTACCGAGTGCGGGCCAGGGACGATCCCCGCTACCGGCGAATTGTTAAAAAGCAATCGGTGCTGGCGCTGGTGAAGGCCTATTCCCGCGATCTGCGGCGCCGACCGACCTTGAGCGAAGTCTACGTGGTCAAGCTAGGGGAGTGGGTGGGAGATGTTTCCTATCTGGATCGGGAGGCGTTTTTGGAGTTGGCCGACGAGCTGCTGGCGCTCGAGCTAGGACCGGAGGCGAAGGCATAGAAACCTTATGTCAGAGGCTGGAATCACCCGCGCAGCTTGGATCGTGGCGGCCTTGGTGGTGTCGGCAGCCCTGGGGCCGCGGTTGGCTCTGCCTTTGGCTGGGATGGTGGGCTTGGTGATTGTCGAGCAGGTGGCCTTTGGGGGGCGGCTCTCGGGGTTGCTGGGCGCGCTGCTGGATTGGGCTTCTCCAGCCTATCGGCGGCGGGTCATCTGCCACGAGGCAGGACACATTGTGGTGGCCCACCTGCTAGGGATCCCCTTGCGCGGCTACGTGCTGGGCCCCTGGCAGGCTTTCCGACACGGGATCCCCGGCTACGGGGGAGTGCAGCTGGATCAAGCCCCCATGCGCACCTGGGAAGCCCAGGGGGGCATCCCCTGGGCAGATCTAGAGCGCTACAGCCTGTTTTGGATGGCAGGGGCTGCCGCGGAGTCTCTCCAATATGGCCAAGTGGTGGGAGATGAGGAGGATAGACAACAGTTGGCCAAGCTGCTGGCAGGGATCTCAGCAGCCCAGCCCTTGACCTCTGCGGCTCAAATGAGGGCCTACATCAACCGCTTTCTGCGCCAGAGCCGGGCCTTGTTGCAAGCCCACCCCGAAGCCTATGCCGTTGCCGTCCGGCACCTAGAGCAGGGATCCCCCCTCCAAGACTGCCTAGCTGCCCTTGCGGCCAGCTTGGAGGAGCGGTGTCAACAACCTCCCTCGCCCTCTTCTGAAACCTCTTGCTGATACACTGTGACATACGAAAAAAGCTCGGGATCCCCCAGGCTCGGGATCCCAGCGGTTGACTACATCGTTGTGTCGCTTAGGGAGGATCCATCTTGCGCCCCATCCTCATTGCCGGCAACTGGAAAATGCACAAGACTCAGGCTGAGGCTCGCCAGTTTCTGCGCGAGTTTCGTCCAGCCCTGCAAGCCTCGTCTGCAGGGGTGAGGCCGCAGCGGCAGATCATTCTCTGCGTGCCCTTCACAGACCTGGCCGTGGTGGTAGAAGAAACGCGGGGATCCGGCATGGCTGTGGGAGCCCAGAACCTGCACTGGGAGGATCAAGGGGCGTTTACGGGAGAGATCTCCGGCCCCATGCTGGCAGAGCTGGGGGTGCGCTACGTTATCGTCGGCCACAGCGAACGGCGGCAGTACTTTGGCGAAACCGATGAAACCGTCAACCGGCGCTTGGCCGCGGCCCAGCGGCACGGGCTCACCCCCATCCTCTGTGTGGGGGAAAGCTTGCAACAGCGGGAGCAAGGCCTGACCGAGTCTTGGATTGTGGGACAGTTGGATCGCGCCTTGCCGGGGATCGATCTGCGCAACCTCGTGATTGCCTACGAGCCAATCTGGGCCATTGGCACGGGGAAAACCTGTGCAGCCGCCGAGGCCAACCGCGTCATCGGCCTTATCCGCCAGCATCTGGGCGCCGACCACCTGCCCATCCTCTACGGTGGCTCGGTCAAAGCCAGCAACATCGACGAGCTGATGGCCCAGCCGCAGATTGACGGTGTACTGGTGGGAGGGGCCAGCCTCGATCCCCAAGAGTTTGCCCGCATTGTCAACTTCCAGGCCCTGACTCCTGCCGCAGCAGCGGCTCCCTAGGTTCCTCAGCGAGATTGCCCCCACAGTAGAGCCACGGGAAAAGACTTGAGGACGGCGCCCACCGACAAGGTGTCGCCGGCAGGGATCCCTTCTTGGGTGAGGCCATTGACCCACTCCAGCCGCTTCCAGCGCGGCAGCTGAATTTCTGTGTCTTTCCAAACAGCGTCCCCCAAGGGATCCTGCGTCTGGTAAATTAGGGAGGTTAGGAAGCGGGGCGCCACCACCAGGACGACTTGTTTGTCGTGCTGACGGGCAAAAGCAATGACATGGTTGGCATAGGAGCCGCTCACCTGCAGGGGAATATAACTGCCTTCCAGAAATAGCTGCGGCTGTTCCTGACGGGCCTTTAGCACCTGATGGATGAGAAACAGCTTAATGCGGCCGTCGTGGCGGTGAAGCAGAAGATCTTGGATAAGTTGCAGGGGATCCTGCTTGATTCGCCGTTGAATTTCTTCGAGGTAAGCCAGGCGGCGGGAAAAGTCCACAGGCCGACGATTGTCGGGATCGACCATGCTGAGATCCCACAGCTCCGTGCCCTGGTAGATATCCGGGATCCCAGGGCTGGTGAGCTTCAGCAGGGTTTGAGAGAGAGAGTTAAAGATGCCAAAGTGGGCAATTTTGCGCTGAAAGGGCAGGAAAGACTCCAAGAAGGGGCTTGAG
The DNA here is from genome assembly GCF_054060575.1 of Thermostichus sp. MS-CIW-15. Classification (NCBI taxonomy): domain Bacteria; kingdom Bacillati; phylum Cyanobacteriota; class Cyanophyceae; order Thermostichales; family Thermostichaceae; genus Thermostichus; species Thermostichus sp. MS-CIW-15. Next base: position 46,738 of record NZ_JBSSDI010000010.1, read on the forward strand.
GGCCGCAGGATCTGATCGATGAAAGCAAGGGTAGCTTCTTCGTATTCGGTATCGGGGCGAAGCCAAGCAGTATGAACCTTAGCTTCCCGAACTGCTTTAATGGCGTAGTCTTTAACTCGCTGGATAAAGGTAGGAACTTCCTCTGGTTGAAAAGGATAGGAGCCGATCAAAGTCTGATAAAGAAAATACTCGTCGTTGCGATCGGGCAGCTCCGAACGCTTCGCTTGCTTGCTGCGAACTTTGTAGCCAAGATTCAACTCATGCCAGAGTTTAATGTGCTTCTCCCATTCAGCGGGGAGTTCCGAGAGCACATTCAGGCGGGCCCGCACATCCTCGCCGCGTTTGGTGTCATGGGTGGAGGAAGCATTCATTGAGAAGGGCCACTGGGCTGCTCGTTCTTGGTTAAAGCGATGGAACTCTTGGACAGAAATGCCAAAACGATATAGATCCCCACCTACTTCGTTCAGGGATAGCAGCCTGTTGTAAACGTAGAAGGCCGTATCCTCTACCCCTTTGGCCATGAGAGGGCCAGCCAACTGTTGCAGCCGCATGGCAAAGTAGATTTGCTCGTTTTTCTCTTCCTCTGAGACGTTTTCGGGGAACTCAAGGCAGAGAAAGCGCTGCAGGAAATTCAGCTCGTTAACCAAAATGGGCAGGTTCTCCTTAGCTTTCTCTACAGCTTGGCGGACGGCCTGTTGACCTTCTGAGCTGAGGATCCCTTCGTGGATGTAGACTCGGTAAACTGGGAAACACACCAAAACCTCTGCCAAGGCTCGGCGCAAGCTGTAGAGGGTGAAGTCATTGGCATAGCGGTGATGGCTGGTAATCTGCTTGAGCAAAAAAGCAAGGTTGTCCATGTCCCCTGCCAGGTTGCGCTCGATAATCAGCCGTTTTTTATCTTCGATAACCTGTTCTGGTGACTGTTGCAGGTTGGTGAAATCTTGATAAAGAGCACTGAAGGCTTCTGCATTCTCCGATTGGCAAAAGATGCCATTAAGCTTAGCTAAAAAGTCGTAACCCGTTGTGCCTTGAACTGGCCATTGCTGAGGTAGCTTCTCATTAGCTTCTAGTATTTTTTCTACCACAATGTAGAGATCTGGACAGCGTTCTCGCAGACGGTGGAGATACTCCTCTGGGTTAAATAGGCCATCGATGTGGTCGATGCGTAAACCTGTGAAGCGCCCCTGTTCTGCGAGCTTGAGAATGAGCTGATGCGTTTTGCGAAATACTTCGCGATCTTCCATCCGCAGCGAGATCAGATCGTTGATGGTAAAAAAACGACGATAATTAATCTCCTCAGCACCCACCTTCCAAAAGGAGAGGCGAAAGTTTTGCCGTGCCAAAAGGCTGTCCAACAAGTCAAAGCTGGAGGGATCCCCGGGCTTGCCGTTGAAGATGGCGATGTTCTCGTCAAAGAAGCTTTGAATATGCGGGCTAGAGGTGTAGAGCTCCCAGAGGGAGTGCTTGGCAAAGCTAATTTGATCCGTGCGCTCTAGGAGATCCTCTTTGCTAGGAATAAACTTGAGGCTGAAGAGGATCCCGAGTAGTTTGACATAGTCGGGGTGGCTGCGCCCTAGTTTCCGCCGCAACTTGCCCAGGTTATAGGTAAAAACATCGGCATAGGTGTCAATATTGAGAGGAAATCTTAAGTTGTAGTAGTTAATGCTCAGGCCGTCGGCATCATAGCGTAGCTGAATCTGGCCTGACTCCAGGCACTTGTTGTAGAAGTCGCCCAGGAAGGGAGCAAGGATTCTGCCCTTGATCCCCAGATAGGAGTGATCCCAATTCACGTCAAAGTAGTCGATAAAGTCTGAGTTAGGCCCGCTTTCCAAAACATCCATCAGCATTTGGTTTTGGCCGTCGTAGGCCATGTGGTTGGGCACGATGTCTTGGATCCAGCCGATTCCCTGCTGGTTGAGGGTTTCCCACAAGAGTTCAAACTTTTCACTCCCCCCTAACTCCACGTTGATCTGCCTGGGATCCACGACGTCGTAGCCATGGGTGCTGCCCTTGCGGGCCTGAAAGATGGGGGAAGCATATAGATCGCTGATGCCCAGCAACTTCAGGTAGGGGACAATTTGCCGCGCTGCCTCGAAGTCAAATCCAGCGTGAAACTGAATGCGATAGGTGGAAGTCGGGATCCGCATGACGACCTCAAAACGACGACAAGGTGGCTCAGCCCATGACCAGAAGGGATGTTTCCAGGGTAGCGGCTAAGATCGGGAGGTCCCGCATAAAGATCGGCAAAACCCTAGATAGGTGTTCAGGGGCACAAGAGCGCCAAAGGGCAAGCAACGATGCTAAACCAGGCGGCGGCGAGATGGGCAACGATTTTTCTCTTGAGCGGCACTTCTGGGAGCGACCTGAGCTTTGCCCAAGGGGAGTTGCGGGTGGGGGACGAACCGGTTTTCACCCTGCCCACTCCCGCTGCCTCTGCCCATCTGCGTCTGGTGCAGCAACGTCTGGAGGAGATTTTGCTGCAGGCCAGCAGCTCCCAGCCCCAGGTCGGTTTGGAGATCCCTGCTCCTCCCACTCCGGATCCCTTGGTGGCTCCTCTGCCAGCCCATACTCTTCTCAATGGGCAACTGCCGTCGACAGTGACGCCGGTGGATGCAGAGGCCTACGCCACTTCTCAACCGGCGGATTTGGCGCGACGGCTACAGAAGACCCTAGACTCGGCGGAGAGCCAGCAGCGGCTCTATCGCCGATAATGGGCGGCTGGTTACCGGTGGACCGTGCATCGGGAATCATGTCGTTTATTGGCAGATCCCTTTTGGGGAGGATCCCCTGGGGTTTTCCTATCAGCCGGTGCTGCCGGATCCCCCGCCGGAGCGGCTATTTTTGTTAAACCGCCTGCCTCAGTTTGTGCCCTACGAGTTGCGACCCTAAGCGTTTTTCTACGGCCTCCTATGTCCTCTACACCATCCACGCCAACCCTTCCCCGCCAGCCCCGCATCCTGTTGGGCCTGCGGGCTGACCATTTTCGCCATCCTGTGGATCTGCAGGCAACCCGCTCTCTGCAGCAGGTGCCGGGGCTGGGCCTGCTGATTCAGAATTTGCTCGGCTCGACGGCAGGGGAGATCTTTTATCTGGATAACATCGCCTCGAGCATTCAAATCAACGAGCACCAGTTGCCGGAAATTCACCAGCTTCTGGTGCAGGCCTGTCGCATTCTAGATCTGGAAGTGCCCCAGCTCTACGTGCGCCAAAATCCCGTGCCCAACGCTTACACTTTTGCCATGCAGGGGAAAAAGCCCTTTATCGTCCTGCACAGCTCCCTGCTGGACTTGCTGGAGCCGCCGGAAATTCAAGCCGTGATCGCCCACGAGCTGGGCCACCTCAAGTGCAACCACGGCGTCTACTTGACGATGGCCAACCTTCTCATGCTCTCGACCAGTTTGCTCCCCTTCGGTGGGCTCTTCTATCAAGCGCTGCAAGATCAACTGCTGCACTGGCTGCGCTGTGCCGAGTTTACCTGCGACCGGGCGGCGCTGCTGGTTACCCAGGACGCAAGAACGGTGATCTCGGTGCTAATGAAGCTGTGCGGCGGCTCGCCGCAGTTGGCCGCCAAGCTCAATGTGGATGCTTTTCTGGAGCAGGCCCGCACCTACGAGGAGCTGGACGACGATCTCTGGCAGCTTGAGCTGAAGCAGATGCAGACCATTGGGCGCACCCACCCGCTGCCGGTGCTGCGAGCTCGGGAAATTGAGCGCTGGTTCCGCAGCAACACTTACCGGCAAATTTTGGAGCAGCACGGCTCGACTGCTGCCTGAGAGGCCAGGATGGCTTCCCTCGGAGTGACCTCTGGCCTCCCCCTGATTGTGGGGGAGACCCTTTTCGATTGTTTCCCAGACAAGGTGGTGCTGGGCGGTGCGGCTTTGAATGTGGCTTGGAACCTCAAAGGGCTAGGATCCGATCCCGTCTTGCTCAGCCGCGTCGGCCAAGATGAGGCGGCAGAACAGTTGTTGGCGGCGCTGCGGCGGCAGGGGCTGCGTCTGGAAGGGCTGCAGCGGGATCCGCTTCACCCCACCGGCCAAGTCCGGGTCACGCTGGATGGGGAGGGGATTCCGACCTTCGCCATCTTGCCCGACCAAGCCTACGACTACATCCAGTTGGACAGGGCAGCTCTGCAAGCCCTCCGCCCCAGCCTGATCTACCGGGGCAGCTTGGCGGCGCGTCGAGAAGCAGCCCATCGCCATTTTCAGGAGACCCTTCCCACTTTGGGCTGTCCGGTGTTTTTGGACCTCAATCTGCGGGATCCCTGGTGGCGCCCAGGCCCCGTCCGGGAAATGCTGCGCACCTGCGCTTGGCTGAAGCTGAACCAAGAGGAGCTGGAGCAGGTGGTGCAGTTAGAAAGCATCCCCGCCGGCAAGGTGGAGGAACAGGGGCAGGCCTTGCGGGCGCGGTTGAACCTGAGGGGCTTGTTCCTAACGCTGGGGGCGGCAGGTGCATTCCTGTTCACCGGTAGGGGGGTGTATCGGGGGGAGCCGGTGCCGGTGCCGCGGCTGGTGGATACGGTGGGGGCAGGGGATGGGTTTAGCGCGGTGGCCATCCTGGGCCTGCTGCAAGGATGGCCGGAGGCGGTGTTGCTGCAACGGGCGGTGGAGTTTGCGGCGGCCATCTGTGGAGTTGCGGGGGGCGCCCCCCCAGATCCGGCGTTCTATCGCCCCTTCCGGCAAGCGTGGGGGCTGTAGAAGCTACTGGAACTGGCGCCAGTGGAACTGGGCGTAGCGCCCCCCCTTGCTCAGCAACTCGCGATGATTGCCCTCCTCCAACAGTTGCCCCTGCTCGAGGACGAAAATGCGATGGGCGCTGCGCACCGTAGAAAGGCGGTGGGCGATCACAAAAACCGTGCAGCGCTGCATCAACCGCTGCAGAGCTTCCTGCACCAAGGCCTCAGACTCGTTATCCAAAGCAGAGGTGGCCTCGTCCAGGATCAAGATCTTGGGGTTGAGCAACACGGCGCGGGCAATGGCCAACCGCTGCCGCTGGCCGCCGGAGAGGGTAACTCCGCGTTCTCCAACACGGGTGGCGTAGCCATCGGGCAGGCTCTCGATGAAACTGTCGATGTTGGCCACGCGGGCCGCCTGCCGCACTGCTTCCAGGTCAAAGTCCTCTTGGCCGTAGGCGATGTTGCTGGCGATGGTGCCGGAAAACAGGGTAATCTCCTGGGGCACGATGCCGATCTGGCGGCGCAAGCTCTTGAGGGTGACGGTGCGGATGTCGATGCCGTCGATGCGGATGCAGCCTTCCTGGGGATCGTAGAAGCGCGGGATCAGGTTGACCAGGGTGGATTTGCCGGCGCCGGAGGATCCCACCAGGGCGACAATCTCGCCGGGGGCCACCTGGAAGCTGATCTGTTTGAGCACCGGCTGATCTGGTTTGTAGGCAAAGGAAACCTGCTCGAACTCCACCCAGCCTTCAATGGGCGGCATGGGGCGGGCGCCGGGCAGCTCCCGCACGCGGGAGCGGGTATCCAAGAGCTCGAAGATCCGCTCCACCGAGGCTTCCCCCTGTTTCAGCTCGCTGTAGTTGTTGGTGATGTGGACAATGGGGTCGATCAGCATGGCGACCCCGGCAATAAAGCCAAGAAACTGGCTGCCGGTCAGGTTGCCCTTGCTAATCTGCCAGCCCCCCACCCAAAACACCCCCAACACGCTCATGGCGTACAGAAAGCCCACCACCGGGTCTTGGATAGCTTTAACCTGTTCGGTTTGGAAGCGGGCCAGGCGGTTGTTCTCGGCCATGGCGCTGAAGCGGCGGATCTCGTAGTCCTCGGCAGCAAAGGCGCGGGTGAGGCTGATGCCGGCAAAGGCTTCCGTCAGAAGGGAGGACAGGTCGGCCATGCTCTCCTGGTTAAGGCGGGAGCGCAGCAGCAGCCGCTCCCCAAACCAACTGATCAAGGCGCCCATCAGGGGGGCAATCACCAGGGTGGTCAAGGTGAGGATGCCGTTGAGGTAGAACAGGTAGGCCACTACCGCCAAGATGGTGAGCACGCTGGGGATGAAGCGGTGGAAAAAGCGCTGCACCACTTCGCCCACCCGATCCAGATCGCCGGTGAGGCGGTAGACCAGGTCGCCGGTGCGGCTGCCGGAAAAGTAGTCCACATCCAACCCCTGCAAATGGGCGTAGAGCCGTTGCCGCAATTCCAATACCATTTGCAAAGAGGCCTTGGCCATAAGGGTGTCCTGGCCGTACTGGAAGGCGCCGCGCACCAGAAAAAACACCACCCCGATCAAGGCCAAGATCCGCAGTTGCCCCAGATCCCCCGCGCCGATGGAGCGGGCCACCCACTCGATCAAGTAGGCGAGGGCAGGCATAGTGAGGACAAAGCCAAGGGTACAGGCCAGCCCCAGCAGCAACATCCACAGGTGGGGCCGAATGAAGGGAAAAAGGCGGCGATAGCTACGACCCGGATGCACAGATCTCAGAAGAAAGGGCTTCTGCCCCACTCAGCTTACCGGATCGGGCCACAAGCTGCTGCCGGGATCCCTGGCCAGCGGGGTTGTCTCTTAGACGGCTCTGGCTAGCCTAACTTTTGCCCATACCTGGCAAGGGGGGATCCCCTTCTTCGACGGCGTCTGCGCCAACGTCGCCAGCGGGAGACCAGGCAATCGCTGAGGCTGTGGTTCAGCGAACCCAGCTCCAGCCCCATGCCCACCCAAAGCAGCGTCTCTGCGTGCGCATGCAACCCTTGCCAGAGGTGGTTGCGCCAGGCCCAGGGCCGCCACTGCCACCAGCCCAGGCGGGATCCCAGCCAAGCCCCCGGCAGGCCCACCCCCGCCACCCACAGGCCCAGGTAGAGCACGCGCAGGGCAGTGCCGACGATCGGCCCGTGGGACCAGAAGGAGCGGTGTTGCAGGCAGCGGCGGTAGGGGAGCCAAATCCAGCGCAGGAACAGCCAGCGGCGATACTGGCGAGAGTCAGTGTCCAGATCCCCGGAAAACATCAGGCCGCTGAAGAGATAGGCGGATCCCACGGCCAGAGCTACGGCAGCGCTGTTGCCCAACAGGCCGGCTGCCAAAGTGACGCCGGGAGCTGTCCAGAGGGTGATGCGATCGTGGGTGGATCCTAGAGGCATGAAGCCAGCGCAGCGCTCCGCTGCGGCTGAGTCTAGCCGCAGGAGAAGGAAAAAGCTTGCCCTCAGGCCGGGATCCCTCGATTGAGGCGATCCAACACCTGCAACTGCCGGTAGAGCATCTCCACCCGCGGCATCTGAATCCCGCCTTGCTGGGCATAGCGGAGCGGGTTGGCAAAAATAGCCTCCAGTTCCAGGGGACGCTTGCGCTCGTAGTCGATCTTCATGCTGGTTCGGTAGGGGGCCATCTTCTCGGTGCTGGCCAGCATCTCGGAGATCAGGGTCTGCGGGAGGTGGCGGCCACAGGCGGCAGCCCCCTGGATCACCTCGTGCATCAGCGTTTCCGCCAAAGCGCGGGCCTCAGGGTCGCGGATCATTTGCTGGGTATCGGCGTTGAAGATCACCGAGAGGCCGTTGAAGGGAATGTTCCAGACCAACTTCTGCCAGCGGGCCAACATCAGATCCGGAGAAAGAGAGGTCGGGATGCCGGCCCGCTGAAAATCTGCTTGAACTTGTTGAAGGCGAGGCGTGATCCCCTGGGGCGCATAGCCGGGGCCGTATTCCGCCAGCAGCACCGAGCCATAATCCAGATGACAGATGTGGCCGGGGCCGACTTTGTTGGAGCTGATAAAGCACAGCCCGCCGATCACCCGCTCAGGGCCAACCCAGTTGGCAATCTCCGGCTCCGCCCCCAGGCCGTTTTGCAGCAGGATCACCACGCCGTTGTCCGCCAGCACAGGCGGCAGCAACCGTGGCAGGAGGTGATTTTGGGTAGCTTTCAGGGCCACGATCACCCCTTCGCAGACGGGCATCTCCTCCACGGCGGCGTAGGCATTTACCTGGGGTAAGTGAAAGTCGCCCCAGCAGGACTCTACCCACAGCCCTTTCTGGCGCACGTGGTCGTAGTCGCTGTGCAAGAGAAAATGCACCGTGAAGCCAGCCTGTTGCAGTTTTGCCCCGTAAAACCCTCCCAGGGCGCCTGTGCCCAAGACAGCGTAGCGACGGGTTTCCGGCAAGACAGCCATAGCGGCAAAAGTCGGCAGATTATCCCCACCATACCGCACCCCAGGGGCGTCTCAGGCTCACTCTCTGCTGTTTTCCTCAAGTTTGGCGTCGATCAACAACACCCGCTCCTCGCCGTCGGTTTCCCGCAGGTGCACTTTGACGATCTGCTCAGGGGCCGTGGTTAGCTTGTGACCGCAGTAGTCTGGTTGAATGGGAAACTGGCGGTGGCCGCGGTCGATCAACACGGCCAGGCGCACTTGCTCCGGTCGCCCAAAGTGGTTGAGAGCCTCCAGAGCCGCACGGACGGTGCGACCCCGGAAGAGCACATCGTCCACCAACACCACTTCTTGGCCGGTCAGATCCCGCGGCAGCTCGCTGCGATTGGGAGTGCGCAGGCCGCCGGAGCCCAGGTCGTCTCGGAAGAAGGTGATGTCCAGCTCTCCTACCTGCGGTGGGCTCCCGAAGCCGGTGGCGATGCGATCCCGCAGGCGGTAGGCCAAGGGGACGCCGCGAGTGCGAATGCCGATCAACACCAGCCTGTCCAGGTGGGGGTGATCCCTGGCAATTGCTGTAGCCAGAGCGTCGATCAGCTCCGCTATCTGCTGCGCATTGAAGACCTCGACTGTGGACATGGATCCCTGTCCCCCCCTCGCCAGTTGGGACTCAGCTTATAAAAGCCCAAATTAGCCCAATCTGCCGGCGGGATCCCCATCCGGTAGGATAAAAGTAAGAGCAATCCCAAAGCCGTGGAGGTTTCCTGGAGGGATCTGCGATGTCTGTTGCTTGGCCGGCTTCTGGTTTGGTGAGACTGTCCTGGCTGACCCCTTTCCTGCGGGGTGCGGTGTTTTGCGGGCTGATCCTGTGCCTGGGTGTTGCCCTCTTGGGATCCCCGTCCTGGGCAGAAGACTACAGCAAGCGGGATCTGCAGGGGGCGAACTTTGCCGGACAAGACCTGAGCGGCTGGAAATTTCTCAAGGCCAACCTGCGACAAAGCGATCTCAGCCATGTCAAAGCGGCAGGGGCGAATCTGTTTGGAGCCAACCTCAGCAGAGCCAACCTGCGGGGGGCCGATCTGCGCGGCGCCACCTTGGACATGGCCAATTTGCAAGGTGCCGACCTGCGGGAAGCCCAACTGCAGGACAGCATGATGTGGCTGGCGCGGGTGGAAGGGATCGAGATCGAGGGGGCGGATTTCACCAACGCCCTGATCCGCAAAGATGCCCTCGCCATCCTCTGCGAACGGGCCAGCGGCGTTAACCCCGTCACCGGGCGGGCCACCCGCGACACCCTCGGATGCGACTAATCCCTCACCCTCGGACCCTCTCCCCTGAGGGAGAGGGGGGATGGGGAGGCCAGGAACGCCCTGTTTCGCCGCAAAGAGGTGTGGCTCAGGAGGTGGGGGCAGCCGCCTCAGAGCGGGCGGACGGGCGCCGAAACTGGCTGAGAAGCGAGTTCCAGGCCAAGCGGGCCATGGATAGCAGCCAATTGCCCTCCAATTCCTTGAACAAGTCCATGTTGAGCTTGAAGGCGTAGTTGGCTTCCGCCACAAGGCGCTCGATGGTGGCCTGATCCAGCTCCAGCGCGTCCAACTGGGCGCGGTAGCGCTGCTTAAACTTGCCCTCGTGGGGGATCTGCTCGAAATCGTAAAAGGCCGTTCCTTCCCCCGGCGGCAGGCCCATGGCCCGGCGGGCGATGTTTTTCAGGATCTGGCCGCCCGAGAGGTCGCCGATGTAGCGGGTGTAGGCGTGGGCAATCAGCAGAACCGGGTCTTTTTCCACCACTTCTCGAATGCGGTTGACATAGACCTGGCAAGCGGGAGAGGGCTTGACCACGGCACGCCAATTGGGGCCGACAAAATAATTCAAGTCCTTCTCCAGGCTGGCCCTGCGCCACAATTCGGGATAGTAAAGCCGGCCCACCAGCGGGTGCTCTCGCAATTGGGCAAAGCCCTCTTCCAGAGCGCTGTAGACAAAGTAAAAGTTGCCCACATAGCGGCTGTAGGCTTTTTTATCCACCACTCCCTTGAGGAAGCACTTGATGAAGGCCATATTCTCGGCCATGGTGTGGGACTGCTTGGTGCCCTCCCGCAACTGAACCGAGAGGCTGGCATGCTGGTGTTTTTGTTGCAGACTTTGACTCACAAAATCCTCCTCGCCAAAAACGGCTGCTTGTGTGAGCTGTTTTCAAAAACATCAATAAAGGTCGCCCTGGCCCCAGAGGCTGTGTAACCCCACTTCAACCCCTTCTCATCTGAATGGATGTGGATCCTGCCGGGGAACGACGCAGACCAGACCTCCACCAGGCTGAGCGCGCCCTCCAACGACTTGACCTAGCCTCCAGGCCCACCCCACTTTTCCAAGCCCTTTGACGACCGGCAAGCGGAGTCGGAGCAGCGGCTGACTTCCCAACGGTCAATGATTAGAATAATCTGCTTAAGTGTGAATGGATGTGAACAATCCTTAAGGCAGGTTGGGGATCGCCCCTGGCTTGGCAGCTTGGCTGGGATCCCAGGGGCCGTTGCCAAAACTTCCCGGATAACCCGGCGGCCCTTGTAACGTTCGTTGACGATCGTTGGCAGGGTTTCTATAATTAGAGGCCTGACTGCAGCGCAACCCCTGCCGAGCAACGCATGACACAATTAGCAGTGCCATCCCCTGCCGCTCCTACCTTGCCTGACCTGGTAGAGATTCAGCGGGAGAGTTTTTTGTGGTTTTTGCGAGAAGGGTTTGAAGAGGAGCTCCTCAGCTTTTCCCCTATCGTCGATTACACAGGCAAGCTGGAGCTGCACTTTCTGCCGGAGTACCGCCCTGGGGATCCCTCCAAAGGGTACAAGATCAACAAGCCGCGCTACGACCCTGAGGAAGCTAAGCGACGGGATGCTACCTACCAAGCGCAAATCCGGGTGCCCACTCGCCTGATTAACAAAGAGACGGGCGAGATCAAGGACATGGACGTCTTCATCGGCGAGCTGCCTTTGATGACGGATCGGGGTACCTTCATCATCAACGGCGCCGAGCGGGTGATCGTCAACCAAATCGTGCGCAGCCCCGGCGTCTACTACAAGTCGGAGCTGGACAAAAACGGTCGGCGCACCTACAGCGCCAGCCTCATCCCCAACCGGGGCGCCTGGCTGAAGTTTGAGACCGACAAAAACGGCCTGGTGTGGGTGCGCATCGACAAAACCCGCAAGCTCTCGGCGGCGGTGCTGCTGAAGGCCTTGGGCCTGAGCGACTCGGAGATCTACGACAGCCTGCGCCACCCCGAATTTTTCCAAAAAACCATGGAAAAAGAGGGGCACTACAGCGAAGAAGAGGCCCTGATGGAGCTGTACCGCAAGCTGCGGCCTGGCGAGCCTCCCACCGTCTCCGGCGGCCAGCAGTTGTTGGAATCCCGCTTCTTCGATCCCAAGCGCTACGACCTGGGCCGAGTAGGGCGCTACAAGCTCAACAAAAAGCTCAATCTCAACGTGGCGGAAAATGTGCGGGTGCTCACCGTCACGGACATCTTGGCCGTCATCGACTACCTGATTAACTTGGAGTACGACATCGGCCATGTGGACGACATCGATCACCTGGGCAACCGCCGCGTGCGCTCGGTGGGCGAGCTCTTGCAAAACCAAGTACGGGTGGGCCTCAACCGCCTGGAGCGGATCATCCGCGAGCGCATGACGGTCTCCGAGTCAGAGAACCTCACCCCGGCCTCGCTGGTTAACCCCAAGCCCTTGGTGGCGGCCATCAAGGAGTTCTTCGGCTCCAGCCAGCTCTCCCAGTTCATGGATCAGACCAACCCGCTGGCGGAGCTGACCCACAAGCGGCGGCTGTCGGCCTTGGGCCCCGGTGGCCTGAGCCGGGAGCGGGCCGGCTTTGCCGTGCGGGATATCCACCCCAGCCACTACGGGCGCATCTGCCCCATCGAAACTCCGGAAGGCCCCAACGCCGGGCTGATCGGATCCCTGGCCACCCACGCCCGCGTCAACCAGTACGGCTTCATCGAAAGCCCTTACTACCGGGTCGAAAACGGCGTGGTGCGCAAGGATCTGGGGATGGTCTACCTCACCGCCGACGAGGAGGACGAGTATCGCGTGGCGCCGGGGGATGTGCCGGTGGATGCCGAAGGCCGCATCACCGCCGACTTGGTGCCGGTGCGCTACCGCCAGGAATTTACCACCGCCCACCCCAGCGAGGTGCACTACGTGCAGGTGTCGCCGGTGCAAGTGATCTCGGTGGCCACCTCCTTGATCCCCTTTTTGGAGCACGACGACGCCAACCGCGCCCTGATGGGGGCGAACATGCAGCGGCAGGCGGTGCCCCTGCTCAAGCCGGATCGGCCTTATGTGGGCACGGGTTTGGAAGCCCAGGCGGCGCGGGACTCTGGCATGGTGGTGGTGTCGCGCACCAGTGGCGTGGTGACCTATGTTTCCGCCGACGAAATCGTGGTGCGGCCAGACGACGGCGGGGATCCGATTGTTTACCGCTTGCAGAAGTACCAGCGCTCCAACCAAGATACCTGTCTCAACCAGCGCCCTCTTGTCTACGCGGGGGATCGGGTGGTGCCCGGGCAGGTGCTGGCGGACGGCCCGGCGACCGAGGGAGGCGAGCTGGCCTTGGGCCAAAACGTCTTGGTGGCCTACATGCCCTGGGAGGGCTACAACTACGAAGATGCCATCTTGATCAGCGAGCGGCTGGTCTACGATGATGTCTTCACCTCGGTACACATCGAGAAGTACGAGATCGAAGCCCGGCAGACCAAGCTAGGGCCGGAAGAGATCACCCGCGAGATTCCCAACGTGGGGGAAGATGCCCTGCGCAACCTGGACGAAAACGGCATTGTGCGCATTGGGGCTTGGGTGGAAGCCGGCGATATTTTGGTGGGCAAGGTCACTCCCAAAGGGGAGTCGGATCAACCGCCAGAGGAGCGGCTGTTGCGGGCCATTTTCGGCGAGAAAGCTCGCGACGTGCGCGACAACTCGCTGCGGGTGCCCAACGGCGAGCGCGGACGGGTGGTGGATGTACGCATCTTTACCCGCGAGCAGGGGGACGAGCTGCCTCCGGGCGCCAACATGGTGGTGCGGGTTTACATCGCCCTCAAGCGCAAAATTCAAGTGGGGGACAAGATCGCGGGCCGTCACGGCAACAAGGGCATCATCTCCCGCATCTTGCCGATCGAGGACATGCCCTACCTGGCGGATGGCACGCCGGTGGATGTGGTGCTCAACCCCTTGGGGGTTCCCTCCCGCATGAATGTGGGCCAGGTGTATGAGTGCCTCCTGGGCTGGGCGGCAGAACACTTGGGGGTGCGCTTTAAGCTGATGCCCTTCGACGAGATGCACGGCCTGGAAGCCTCGCGGTTGACGGTGGAGGCCAAGTTGCGGGAGGCCCGTGAAAAAACCGGCAAAGACTGGATCTTCAACCCAGAAGGCAAGTACTGCGGCAAGATCCAGGTGTTCGATGGTCGCACTGGCGAGCCTTTCGACCAGCCGGTTACGGTGGGCCGTGCCTACATGCTGAAGCTGGTGCATTTGGTGGACGACAAGATCCACGCCCGCTCTACCGGTCCCTACTCGCTGGTAACCCAGCAGCCCCTGGGGGGTAAGGCGCAGCAGGGTGGCCAGCGCTTTGGCGAGATGGAGGTGTGGGCTTTGGAGGCGTTTGGAGCGGCCTACATCTTGCAGGAGCTGCTCACCGTCAAGTCGGACGATATGGTGGGGCGCAACGAGGCCCTCAACGCCATCGTCAAGGGCAAGCCCATCCCTCGACCCGGCACGCCGGAATCTTTCAAGGTGTTGGTGCGGGAGCTGCAGTCCCTCTGCCTGGACGTGTCTGTCCATAAGGTGGAGGTGGACAGCGACGGCCAGACCCGCGATGTGGAGGTGGATCTGATGGCCGATGTCTCCAGCCGCCACACCCCCTCGCGGCCCACTTATGAATCCGTTACATCCGAGGATCTTTCTCCAGCGGCAGGAGGAACCTTTACCTTAGCCAGGCGCAGCCGCGAGGAAGACGAAGACAGGGAGGAAGAGGACGATTTTTGATTGATGCCAGGGATCCCATTCGGCTCAGGAGAGGAGGGGTGGGGTTCCTCTCCCCTTCCTTTGTAGTTGCTAGGGCAGCAAGTCAGGAGAACAACGGCAATGGCCAAAACGGAGCAACGCTTTGACTATGTCAAGATTGGGCTGGCTTCTCCGGAGCGGATTATAGAGTGGGGCCAGCGCACCCTGCCCAACGGCCAAGTGGTGGGAGAAGTCACCAAGCCGGAGACCATCAACTACCGAACCCTCAAGCCGGAGATGGATGGTCTCTTCTGTGAGCGCATCTTCGGGCCGGTTAAGGACTGGGAGTGTCACTGCGGCAAGTACAAGCGAGTGCGGCATCGCGGCATTGTCTGCGAGCGCTGTGGGGTGGAGGTGACCGAGTCGCGGGTGCGCCGCCATCGTATGGGCTACATCAAACTGGCCGCCCCGGTCACCCACGTTTGGTACCTGAAAGGGATCCCCAGTCACATCGCCACGCTGTTGGACATGCCGCTGCGGGACGTGGAGCAGGTGGTGTACTTCAACGCCTACGTGGTGGTGGATCCGGGCAACGCTCCCAACCTCTCCTACAAGCAGTTGCTGACCGAGGATCAATACCTGGAGATCGAGGATCAGATGTACGAGGAGGGATCCGAGCTGCAACTGCCGGAGAACTGGGCCATGATCGGGGCGGAGGCCATCGAACGCCTGCTCAAGGATATCGACCTGGAAAAAGAGGCGGAGCAGTTGCGGGAGGAGATCGCCAGCGCCCGCGGCCAGAAGCGGGCGCGCCTAATCAAGCGGCTGCGCGTGATCGACAACTTCATCGCCACGGGAGCCCGGCCAGAGTGGATGGTGCTGCGGGTGCTGCCGGTGATCCCGCCCGATCTGCGCCCGATGGTGCAGTTGGATGGGGGGCGCTTTGCCACCAGCGACCTCAACGATCTCTACCGTCGGGTGATCAACCGCAACAACCGCCTGGCGCGGCTGCAGGAGATCATGGCGCCGGAGATCATCGTGCGCAACGAGAAGCGTATGCTGCAGGAGGCGGTGGACGCCCTGATCGACAACGGTCGGCGGGGGCGCATGGTGGTGGGGGCCAACAACCGTCCCCTCAAGTCCCTCTCCGATATCATTGAGGGCAAGCAGGGGCGTTTCCGGCAAAACCTGCTCGGCAAGCGGGTGGACTACTCTGGGCGTTCGGTGATCGTGGTGGGGCCCAACCTGCGCATGCACCAGTGTGGCTTGCCCAAAGAGATGGCCATCGAGCTGTTCCAGCCCTTTGTGATCCACAAGTTGATCAAGCGGGGCATCGTCAACAACATCAAAGCCGCCAAAAAGCTGATCCAGAGCAATGACCCGCAGGTTTGGGACGTGCTGGAGGACGTAATCGACGGCCACCCAGTTTTGCTCAACCGTGCCCCAACGTTGCACCGCCTCGGGATCCAGGCTTTTGAGCCGATCCTGGTGGAGGGGAGGGCGATTCAGCTCCACCCCTTGGTCTGCCCGGCTTTCAACGCCGACTTCGACGGGGACCAGATGGCGGTGCATGTGCCTCTCTCCTTGGAAGCCCAGGCGGAGGCACGCTTGCTGATGTTGGCCACCAACAACATCCTCTCCCCGGCCACAGGCGCTCCGATTATTACTCCCAGCCAAGACATGGTGTTGGGGTGCTACTATCTGACGGCGGACAATCCCCACGCCCCCGACCTTGGCGATCGTTATTTTGCCAGCCTGGAGGACGCCCTCATCGCCTACGACCGCGGCGTCATCGGCCTGCACAGCAAAATCTGGGTGCGCTACAGCGGCCCGATGGAGTTGGGCAAAGAGGAAAAAGAGTCGGAGCCTCAGATTATCGAGGAGCCGGGCGGCACCTGCCTCAAGATCACCAACTACCGCCGCATCCGCGAGGATCGGGACGGCAACGTGATCAGCCAATACATTCGCACCACGGCGGGCCGGATCATCTTCAACAAAACGGTGCAAGATATTTTGTCTGCTTGAGGCTGCCCCTGTGGACGTTGCCCTTGTCGATGGGTAGCTGGGATCCCTGCCCCCTTGTCCAGAACTGTCAGAGTTATCACCGAGGCATTATGAGCGAAAAAGGACGCTTTTCCGCCGGTCTAGTCCGGCAGGCCGCCGATGGCGCCAAGGCCAAGACCCCGCCGCCCCCTGTACCCTTTCGCAACTATCAAATCGGCAAAAAAGAGCTGCGCAATCTGATTGCCTGGTCGTTTGCTCGCTACGGCACCGCCCGCACCGCTCAGATGGCGGATGCTCTGAAGGCCCTGGGCTTCAAATACGCCACCCAGGCTGCCGTTTCCATCAGCATCGAGGATCTGCGCATTCCACCCAGCAAGCGGCAGTTGTTGGCCCAGGCAGAAGCGGAGATCGAGGCGGCCACGGAGCGCTACACCCGCGGCGAGATCACCGAGGTGGAGCGCTATCAAAAGGTGATCGATACCTGGAACCAGACCAACGACCAGATTAAGGAGGAGATGCTCAGCAACTTCCGCCAGAACGATCCCCTCAACTCCGTGTACATGATGGCCAACTCGGGGGCGAGGGGGAACGTCTCGCAGGTGCGGCAGTTGGTGGGCATGCGCGGCCTGATGGCCAACCCGCAGGGGGAGATCATCGACTTGCCGATTAAAACCAATTTCCGCGAGGGCCTGACGGTTACCGAATACATCATCTCTTCCTACGGGGCGCGCAAGGGCTTGGTGGACACGGCTTTGCGCACTGCCGACTCTGGCTACCTGACCCGCCGTTTGGTGGACGTGTCTCAGGATGTGATCGTGCGGGAATCCGACTGCGGCACCGACCAAGGGATCCTGCTGGAACCCCTGATGGATGCGGACAAGGTGGTGGTGTCGCTGGAGGAGCGCCTGGTGGGCCGGGTGCTGGCGCGGGATGTGGTGCACCCGCAAACCCAGGAGATCCTTGCCCGCCGCAACCAAGAGGTGGATCACGACTTGGCCAAGGCCATTGTGGAGGCCGGCATCCGGCAGGTGATGGTGCGTTCTCCCCTCACCTGCGAGGCCAACCGATCGGTGTGCCGGATGTGCTATGGCTGGAGCCTGGCCCACTCCCGGCTGGTGGATCTGGGGGAGGCGGTCGGGATCATCGCCGCTCAATCGATTGGGGAGCCGGGCACCCAGTTAACCATGCGCACCTTCCACACGGGAGGTGTGTTTACCGGGGAGGTGGCCCGCCAAATTCGCGCCCCCTTTGCTGGCGTGGTGCGGTTCCCGAAAAATCTGCGCACCCGCCCCTTCCGCACCCGCCACGGCGACGATGCCCTGCAGCTAGAAGCGAACAACCAAATTGTCCTGGAAGGGCCAGACGGACAACGGGAAGTCTTCGACATGACGCAGGGATCCACTCTGCTGGTGCGGGACGGGGCCCAGGTGCAGCGGGATCAGTTGATTGCGGAAGTGACTGTAGCCAAGGCCGTGCGCAAGAGTACCGAGAAAGCCCAGAAGGAGGTGGTGGCCGACTTGGCGGGGGAAATCCGCTTTGCCGATCTGCCCATCGAGGAGAAAACCGACCGCCAGGGCAACACCACCTGCACCGCGCAGCGGCAAGGGTTGATCTGGGTGATGTCCGGCCAGGTATACAACCTGCCGCCGGGGGCCGAGCCGGTGGTGAAAAACGGGGATCGGGTGCAGGCGGGGGATGTGATCGCTGAGACCTCGCTGGTAACCGAGCACGGCGGCATCGTGCGGCTGCCGGAGCGCAGCGACACCAAAAGTGGGCGCGAAGTGGAGATCATCAACGCCGCGGTGGTGTTGCACGAGGCGCGGGTGCGGGTGGAATCCCACCAGGGCCGGGAGCAATTTTTGCTGGATACGGCCAGCGGCCAGACCTTTGTCCTCAAGGCCACGCCGGGCACCAAAGTGGGCAACGACGAGGTAGTGGCGGAGCTGATCGAGAACAATTTCCGCACCCAGACGGGCGGCCTGGTGAAGTTTGCCGGTGTCGAGGTGGCCCGGCGGGGCAAGGCGAAGCAGGGCTATGAGGTCATCCGGGGCGGCACCTTGCTGTGGATCCCGGAGGAGACCCACGAGGTGAACAAGGACATCTCCCTGTTGAACGTGGAGGATGGCCAGTACGTAGAAGCCGGCACCGAGGTGGTGAAGGACATCTTCTGCCAAAATGCTGGCGTCGTCGAGGTTATCCAGAAAAACGACATCCTGCGGGAGATCGTCATCAAGCCCGGATCCCTGCATCTGGTGGACGACCCCGCCGACCTGGAAATACCCACCGGCACGCTAATCCAGCCGGGCCAGAAGCTGCTCAGCAGCATCGTCCCTGACCGATTGGTCTATCTGGAGCAGGTGGAGACGCCTGAAGGGCCAGGCCTGCTGCTGCGCCCGGTGTACGAGTACGAGATCCCCGACCGGCCGGTGGTGCCCAGCCAAGAGTCTACCAGCGAGTCTGGCCGCTCCATTCGCCTGCGGGCGGTGCAGCGCGTTCCCTTCAAGGATGGGGAGCGGGTGAAGTCGGTGGGGCCGGTAGAACTGCTGCGCACACAACTGGTGCTGGAGATCGATACCGACGCCCCGCAACTGAAGGCCGATATTGAACTGATCCAAGATGAGAAGGATCCCAGTATCCGTCGCCTGCAACTGGTGATCTTGGAAACCCTGCTGCTGCGCCGAGACGTGGAGGCGGATCTAACCCAGGGGAGTACCCACACGCGGCTGTTGGTGAGCGAAGGAGACAGTATCGGCAGGGGGGGTGTTATCGCCCGCACCGAGATTCAGGCCAAAAAAGCCGGGATCGTGCAGGGGATCCGCCAGGGCGCGGAGGTGGTGCGACGGGTTCTGGTGGTTACCGACGACGACCTGCTGACGGTGCCTCTGACGGGCCAAGCCAGCGTCGAGGTGGGAGCGCTGGTGCGGGCCGGCGACGAGCTGGCGCCGGGGATCCCTGCCCCCGAGTCGGGGCAAGTGATGCAGATCGCCGATGGCCAAGTGGTGTTGCGGTTGGCGCGGCCTTATTTGGTGTCGGCGGGTGCCATTCTGCAGGTGCGGGATGGGGATCTGGTGCAGCGGGGGGATTCTTTGGCCCTCCTGGTGTTTGAGCGGGCCAAGACGGGGGACATCATCCAGGGTCTGCCGCGGATCGAGGAGCTGTTGGAGGCCCGCAAACCCAAGGAAATGTGTGTTCTGGCCAAGCGGCCCGGCACGGTGCAACTGAGCTGGCGAGGAGAAGAGCCGGATCTGCGGGTCATCGAAGCCGATGGTACGGTTACCGAGTATTCGGTGATGCCGGGGCAAAACCTGATCGTGGTCGATGGCCAGCCGGTACAGGTGGGGGATCCGCTGACCGACGGCCCGGCCAACCCCCACGACCTCTTGGAGATCTACTTTGAGTACCATCGCCAAACCTTGGGCGACGACCAAGCGGCACGGCTAGCCTTGCGGGAGGTGCAGCGCTTCCTGGTCAACGAGGTGCAGAACGTCTATCGCTCGCAAGGGGTGGAGATTGCCGACAAGCACATCGAGATTGTGGTGCGCCAGATGACCTCCAAGGTGCGGGTGGACGACAGCGGCGACACCGTCCTGTTGCCCGGCGAGCTGGTGGAGCTGCGGGAAATCCAGCAGACCAACGCTACCATGGCCATCACCGGCGGGGCGCCGGCTAAGTACACGCCCGTTCTGCTGGGGATCACCAAGGCCAGCTTGAACACCGACAGCTTCATCTCGGCGGCCAGCTTCCAGGAGACCACGCGGGTGCTGACGGAGGCGGCCATCGAAGGCAAGTCCGACTGGCTGCGGGGCCTGAAGGAGAACGTGATCATCGGGCGCTTGATCCCGGCGGGCACGGGCTTCAGCACCTACGAGGAGATGGCGCCAGAACCGGAGCCGGAGGAAGAGGAGGAGCCTGTTGTGCTGCCAGAGCTGCCGCCTCGCCTGATCTTGGATGACGACCAGCTCATCGACGACTCCACCCCCGTTGACGAGCCGACGGAGGATGAGGGAGAAGAAGAGTGAGGCGTTGGCGGATCACCAGCCCTGGGCGGCGCTACAGGCTGAGATCGTCGCTTGCCGCCGCTGTCCCCGCCTGGTGGCTTGGCGAGAGGCGGTTGCCCAGCAAAAGGTGGCCCGTTTTTGTGACCAGCTCTACTGGGGCCGACCGGTGCCGGGGTTTGGGGATGTGCAGGCGCGGCTGTGGGTGATCGGCTTGGCGCCGGCAGCCCATGGGGGCAACCGCACCGGGCGGGTGTTTACGGGGGATCCCAGCGGGGATTGGCTATTTCGCGCTCTGCGCCGGGCCAGGTTTGCCAATCAACCCATCTCTCTGCACCGGGAAGATGGCCTGCAATTGCGGGATTGCTACATCTCAGCCGTGATGCGCTGCGCGCCGCCGCAGAACCGCCCCACCGCCGCAGAAGCCAAGACCTGCCTGGGCTATCTGAGACAAGAGCTGGAGCTGTTGACCCAGGTGCGGGTCATCTTGGCGTTGGACCATAACCACATGCCATGGCCATGACGACCTTGCTGAGCCGCCAGGCCCGGCGGGGATCAGGCGGGCTGCCAGGTTTCCAGGCGGTAGGCGCTGTCCCAGAACAGCCATTCCAGGCGAGAGGCGGTGACAAAAGCAGCCGTCATCTTCTCCCGCGTCGCCGCTGTGGTCTGCGTAGCCAAGGAGTCGGTGATGTCCAGGGCCTGTTGCACCACCTGGGCAAATTCTTCCCCGGCATAGGTGTCGATCCATTGTTGATAAGGATTGTTGGGCTTGGCGGTGCGGTAAATGGCGGATCCCACCTCACGGTAAATCCAGAAGCAGGGCAGCACAGCGGCCATGGCCACCTCGTAGGGATCCAAGGCAGCCGCAGCCAATAGAAAACGGGTGTAGGCGAAGCAGGCAGGAGCGTAGGTTGTCTCCGGCTGGATGTCGTAGAGGCGAAAGTAACTCTCGTGCAGGCTGCGCTCGGCCACAATGGCCCCCAGGGCAAAGTTCAAGAAACTCACCACCCGCTCAGCCCCCTCGGAACGGGCCCCGATCAAGGCAAGGGCGCGGGCAAAATCGGTGAGATAAAGAGCATCCTGCTGCAGATAGAACTGAAAGCGCTGCCGCGAGAGGCTGCCTGCGGCCAGCTCTTGGTTAAAGGGGTGATCCAAGATCTGTTGGTAGATGGGCTCGATCGTCTGCCAGAGGTGGGCGGTAAAAGATTGAGACATGGTGGCTCTCTCGCGGCGTTTCTGGGGTTCTTTTCAACTGATTGAGATCTCTGGGTGTGGGGGAAACTCTTTGGGTGCCCTGTGGCCGGAAAGTTGGACGTGAGTATCTCGATTCCAGATCCCTACCCCCGCTAGGGCGGGGATCTCCTTGTCTCAGATTGCCCCTCCTCTCAGTTACCGCTTTTCAGGGGGTCAGCCCAGCTAAACCTAGGCTTCGGGCATAAGGGGACGGAAGCCGTGCTTGCGGGACAGTTGCCCGATTAAATCCAGCTTTTCTAGGGTGATCAAGTTGCGGCCCCAACTAAAATTGGTGTACAGGCCCTCGAACTCCAGGAGCATCGCCTCGGCAAAGCAGGCGAAGAGCTGGCGGGCCGGGTTGGCCACATTCAAAAATTGCATAATATTCCACTCGATATCGAGAGAGTGTTCCACCATGCCGCCGTCGATCACGTACAGCCCCTTGCGCTGCAACTTGGAGGCGATGTTTTTCGGGTAGCCACCGTCGATGATCACGCAGGGATCCGGAAGCACCTGAGGATCGAGGGTCACTCCTTGGCTCATGCTGGCCACCCAGACGATGAAATCGGCGCGGGGCAAGGCCTCTTCCAAGGAACAGACCTCCCCTTTTTTAAGTTTGGCCTGCAGCTCTTCCAGGCGTCGCCGCTCGCGGGCTATCAACAGCAATTTGGCCGGGGAAGTGTGGGCTACCAACCACTGGCAGATGGCACTACCGATATCGCCGGTGGCCCCCACCACGGCAACTGTGGCAGCTGCCAAATCCATGGCGTAGCGCTGGGCCGCCGCCTGCAATTGCTGACAGATGATATAGGCCGTGTGGGTGTTGCCGGTGGTAAAACGCCGAATTTCCAGGTCGATGTTGCGCACCCGCCTGAGGGTGTCGAGGCGAAAATTCTCGAAAATAATGCTGCTAAATCCTCCCAGGGTGGTGATGTTCAAGCCGCGCCGCTGCGCCAAGGCCATCGCATTCAAAATCTTGCGACAGGCCGCCTTCACCCGTCCCCCCGCCAGCATTTCCGGCAGGAAACAGGATTCGACGTACTGGCCATAGATTTTTTGGCCCGTGATGCTGGTCACCACGATCTCGTCCACCACCTGAGGCGGAGCCATGCACCAAAATTCCAGGTCGCTCTCCGCATATTCGGAATACCCCAGCTTATCTGCCACCCGTTTTGCGTGGGCCAGGCTGGTCAGGTGCCCGATCAGGCCGAACATAGATGCTCACTCACTTCGATACTTAACTTTATGAGCTCCATCCGGATCCCATCAAAACATGTCCGCACCCAGAGAGGGTAGGGAGCGTTCCAGCCAGGCCGGAAAACCAATCGGCAGGCAGAGTTGAGTTGCGTCAGGCGGCCCGCAGACCCTGGGCCGAGAGGCGCATTACCTCGCGGGTGTTGAAGCCGATGCTGGCCAGGGCCTCGCCGTAGGCGATCATGAAGTCTTCTACAATGGCCTCGCGATCCATGTAAATGGCTTCCACATCCGCCTCTACCTGCTGCAGCATCTGCCGAACTAGAGGCAGATTTTGGGCGTTGGCTGCTTCGATCTGGGCTTTAACCTCGGCAAAATGCTCGCCCAGCCAGCGCTCCCCAAAATTGAGGTGCAGATACTCGTCCTTAACTACCCCCTCGGTGATCTTGCGGGCAAAGTCATCGGCAACCGGGATGTAGATGTTGTAGGCGGCAATGGCAAAGCACTCGATGATCAAAGACTGAATGACAAAACAGGAGACCAGATCCCCTGCCGCTGCGGCGCTTTGGAAATTGTCCCGCAAGGGCGCGAAAAAGGCGCGGGCAAACTCCACATCGGGTTCCACCTGCAGGTTTTTGCCGCAGGCCTGGAAGCCTTTCATATGGCGCAATTCCATCTTGGCCAGCTTGCGCAGCTCCTCTGCAGCTTCCGGCAGCATTTCGGCCAGCTTGAGGTAGTTGTCGTGGGCTTCTTGTTCGCCTTCGATAACAATACCGTTGATGCGGGAGTAGGCCTGCCGATACCTTGGGCTGCTGTAGTCTAGGGCAGTGCCGCCCCCATCAGTGGGGGACGGGGGGGTGTTGGGCAGGACGTTCGCTGGGGCCATACTCGTGCATCTCCTTTTGTAGTTGTAGATTGTTGTGAACCGCTTCGCCGGCCCTTCAACAATCCTGGCGCTTGCCACTAAATTGTTCCTCTACTCAGAATAGCCTCAGGTGGTGCGGAATTCATCGGATCCCTTTTGCCCAGGGAGGCAAGCCTGTTAGGGTGAGTGCTCAGGTGCCGTTGAGGAGCCGGGGGTATGTCTGCTCTTGGGGAGGGCCTGAATCAGCTGCGCCAGTTGCTGGTGGATCTGGAGGAACAATCCCTCGATCAGCCGATTGGCAGCGCCGAGGAGGTGTTGCAGGCAATCGAGATGGCGACGGCTTTTGAGCTGTTCGAGGCGGAAAGCAGCCGTTTGCTGCTGCAGATTGTGGCCAATCTCTGGGATCGGGTACGCCAGCACGATCTGTCGGCGCAGGAGATCGAGGCGGTGGCAGAGAAGCTGCGGGCGGTGGGCTATACCGATGCCGAGATCCAGGAGATCTTGGATCTGGAGCCTCAGGACAACTAGCCGCAGGCTAGGCGGAAACCATGCCCAACTCGGCGGGAGCGACATCTGCTTCTAGGTGAGTGGCCGTGTCGTAACAGGCTCCCCGCAGGTTGGCAAGCTTGAGTTTACAGCCGCTGAGGTTGGCCCCTTTCAGGTTGGCGCCGCTGAGGTTGGCCCCCGCCAGGTCTGCCTGGCTGAGATCGGCACCACTCAGGTCGGCTGCGGTCAGGTTGGCGCCGCGCAGGTTGGCCCCTTGCAATCGAGATCCCTGCAATTTGGCCTTTTCTAGATTGGCCAGGCGCAGGTTGGATCCCTGCAGATCGGCTTGGCTGAGGTCGGCGCCGCTCAAGTAGGCCCGCTCCAGGTTGGCAGCGGCCAGTTTGGCCTGCTGGAGGGTTGCTCCGCCCAGGTCGATCCCGGCCAAGTCGGCACCGGCCAGGTCAGCTTCGGCCAATTGGCTGTTGCTGAAGTCCCGCTCGCCGCTGCCATAGCGCTGCAACAGTTCCGCTGCGGTTTCGACCATTGCTTTTCCCCATCCTAGACAAGTCGGATCCTACCGAGGAACAGGGTTGCCGCCAAGGGCGCACATCCTCCAGGCGGCGCCTATCAGCCATGCCTCCAGATCCGAACATCTGCCAAGGCCATCAGCCCTCTTGCCTGCGAGAGCGCGCTAGGATGGGCGCAACGCCCTTTTCTCTGGATCCCATTTGTTCTGTTATGAGCTTGCCCCGCGTGCCCCGCTCCCGGCCCCGCCCAAAGTTACGCTCGATCCCTCGCCGCAAAACCGAATCGGCTCTCTATGCCGAGATGCAGCAGCTCACTGTGGAAAAGCAGCGGCTCAACCAGGAATTGGAGTTCATTCAGGAACGGCAAGGGCAAATTCAAGCAAGGCTCCGGGAAATCGAACAAGCGCTACAGCGTTTTCAGCAGGAGGCAGAGAGCTTTCGGGATCCCGCCGCTGCTCGAGAACCGGGCACTGGCCGCTTCTCCTCCTCCCGTTTCCCGCCGATGACCTTTGAGTACTGAGCCAGTTCCCTGCCGAGTGGGGAAGCCAAAGCCATTGCCAAAGGAGCAAAAAACTGGGTTTAGAGCCCCGTTCTGTCCTTTGGGACGGCCTTGTGGTACCTTTTGTATGGCGGCATGGGTAGTCAACCGCTTCAAAAACCCAGTAGTCTAACCCCTAAGACATTAGCTAGGGTTTTGTATTGGCCTTGAAGCGGTACCCTTGGGCAGAAGAGAACCGAGCCGCGAGACCGAAGTCCAGGGGTAGACCTGTTGGCTTTTGCTACCGGGATCCAGCCGCCCAGTCCGAGATCTTCTCATGGCCCATTCTGAAACTCCATCCGGCATCGCTGAGTCCATAACTGCAACTGAGTACACAAGGAGCTGAGCCTCGACCATGGTTACTGCCACCGCTACTGCGACCAACGTTGGCTACATCACTCAGGTCATTGGACCTGTGATCGACGCCGAGTTTCCCAGCGGCAAGCTGCCTGAAATCTACAACGCTCTCAAGGTGGAGGCGACGACCGAAAGCGGATTGAAGGTCAAAGTCACCTTTGAGGTGCAGCAGCTTTTGGGGGATAACCGCGTGCGGGCCGTGGCCATGTCTTCTACCGATGGCTTGGTGCGGGGCATGCCAGTGGTGGATACAGGTGCCCCGATTACCGTGCCGGTGGGCGAGGCTACCCTGGGTCGCATTTTCAACGTGCTGGGGGAGCCAGTGGATCAAGGAGAGCCGGTGCAAGCCAAGGAGTTTGCCCCCATCCACCGCAGCGCGCCGCCCTTTGTGGAGCTGACCGTCAAACCGGAGCCCTTTGAAACCGGCATTAAGGTGATCGACCTGCTGGCCCCCTTCAAGAGAGGTGGCAAGGTGGGCCTGTTTGGCGGCGCCGGCGTCGGCAAGACGGTGCTCATCCAGGAGCTGATCCACAACATTGCCGAGGAGCACTCCGGCCTATCGGTGTTTGCCGGCGTGGGAGAGCGCACCCGCGAGGGGAACGACCTCTACAACGAGATGAAAGAATCGGGGGTGCTGGACAAAGTAGCGCTGGTGTACGGCCAGATGAACGAGCCGCCGGGCGCTCGTATGCGGGTGGGCCTGACCGCCTTGACGATGGCGGAGTACTTCCGCGACGTCAACAAGCAGGATGTGCTGCTGTTTATCGATAACATCTTTCGCTTTGTGCAAGCTGGCTCGGAAGTGTCGGCGCTGTTGGGCCGCATGCCCTCGGCGGTAGGCTACCAGCCCACCTTGGCCACGGAAATGGGCAACCTGCAGGAGCGGATCACCTCCACCAAGCAGGGATCCATCACGTCGGTGCAAGCGGTGTACGTGCCCGCCGACGACCTGACGGACCCGGCGCCGGCGACGACGTTTGCCCACCTGGATTCGACGGTGGTGCTGTCGCGCAGCCTGGCGGCCAAGGGCATCTACCCGGCGGTGGATCCCCTGGATTCTTCGTCCACCATCTTGCAGGCAGACATTGTGGGCGAGGAGCACTACAACACCGCTCAGGCGGTGAAGCAAACGCTGCAGCGCTACAAAGAGTTGCAGGATATTATCGCCATTCTGGGGTTGGACGAGCTGTCGGAAGAGGACAAGCTGGTGGTGGCCCGCGCCCGCCGCATCGAGCGCTTCCTGTCGCAGCCGTTCTTTGTGGCCGAGGTCTTCACTGGCTCGCCTGGCAAGTACGTGAAGTTGGAGGACACCATCAAAGGCTTCCAGCGCATTCTCTCCGGAGAACTGGATCATCTGCCGGAGCAGGCTTTCTATCTGGTGGGCACCATCGAGGAGGCCATCGAGAAGGCGGAGAAGCTCAAGTCCAAGTAATCCCTCACCCTCAGCCCCTCTCCCAGGGGGAGAGGGGGGTTGGCGGCTGCTGAGGATCCTCGGCCACAGGCCCGAAGCGGTAGCCTTTGCCATAGACGGCGTGGATCAACTCGGGGGAGCCGGGCAGACGGAGGCGGCGCCGCAGCAGGCGCACCTGAGCAGCCAGGACGTTGCTGCTGGGGGGATCCTCGCCGGCCCACACCCGCTCGTAGATCTGCTCGTGGGTGAGCAACTGGCCGGGGTGGGCCATGAAGTACTCCAGCAGGCGGAACTCTTTTTGGGAGAGGTGGATCATCCGTCCTTGGCGGTAGGCCACTTGGTTCTCCCGATCCAGCTCTAGGTCTCCAATTTGCAGGCGAGGGATCCCTTCGCCGGGGCCGGCAGCCCGCCGCAAGAGGGCTCGCACCCGCGCCAGCAGCTCCCGCAGCTCGAAAGGCTTGACCAGGTAGTCGTCGGCGCCGGCGTCCAGCCCTTCCACCCGGTCGTCGAGAGTATCTTTGGCGGTGAGGAAGAGGATGGGGGTGGCGCGATCTACCTGTCGCACCTGTTGGCAGAGGGAGAGGCCGGACAGGCCCGGCAACATCCAGTCCAGTACCAGCAAGTCGTAGGGTGGGGCTGGGGGCTTCTGCAGCAGCTCCCAGGCGCTGTTTCCCTCGTAGGCCACGTCCACGCTGTGGCCCTCTCGCCGCAGGTGCTGGGCCAGGGAATCGGCCAGCTCCACTTCGTCGTCCACCAACAAGATGCGCGCCATGCTCTAGGATTCTGTCTCGTCGTCGCTTGCCGGAGGGGCCAGGGAGGGAGGGGGCTCCAGTTGTAAGCAGAGATCGTAAAGGCGGCGCCGCGTCCACAGGGGGGATCCCTGGAAGCGCCGGGCCAGTTGGCGGCTGGCAGCGGAGCGGGGAAGGCCCTCGGCCAGCAGGCGGGCCAGCTCCTGGCGAACTTCCGCTTCCGAGGGGGAGGTTTCTTCGCCCTTTTCGGAGGCAGGCCGCCCCTCTAGAACAAGGGTGAACTCCCCCCGCGGCGGCTGGGCGGCGCAGTGCTCCAGAGCGGCGGCCAGGGATCCCCGCCAGAAGGACTCGTGCAGCTTGGTCAGCTCGCGGGCCAGCACGATCTGCCGCCGGGGGCCGCAGTGAGCCAGGAGATCTTGCAGGGTTTGCTGCAGGCGATGGGGGGCTTCGTAGAGAACGACGGTGCGCTCTTCTTGGGCCAGTTGTTGCAGACGGGCTTGTCGTTGGCTGGCTTTGAGCGGCAAAAACCCCTCGAAGACAAACCGCCCTGTGGCCAGCCCAGAAGCAGCCAAAGCGGCCACTGCCGCTACCGGGCCAGGCACCGGGATCACCGGGATCCCAGCTTGGATACAGGCGCGCACCAGTTCCTCTCCTGGATCGGAGATGGCGGGTGTGCCGGCATCGCTGATTAGGGCCACCGACTGCCCTGCCGCCAGATACTTGAGGATTTGCGGGATGCGCTGGGCGGCGTTGTGCTCGTGGTAGCTGATGAGGCGGGCGGAGATCTGAAAGTGTTTAAGAAGCTGGCCGGAGTGGCGGGTGTCTTCTGCCGCCACCCAGTCCACTTCCCGTAGGACTCGCAGCGCCCGCAGGGTAATGTCTTCGCGGTTGCCGATAGGGGTGGCCACCAAGTAGAGGCTGGCGGTGGGGCGCTCCATCTCGACAAGGCCAGAGCTAAGCGGGTACTGCTTTCCAGGTTAAGGGATCCCTGTGGCAGGATCGGGGAAGATTGGCGGGAGAAAGCAGGTGCGCCTGACCACGCGAGCTACCTATAGCATCCGGGCTTTGCTGGATCTGGCGATGCTTGGCCAGGTGGCCTCGGTGCGGGCCATTGCCGAGCGACAGCAGATCCCGGCCCCCTATCTGGAAAAGCTGTTGATCGAGCTGCGCCAGGCTGGCTTGGTCTGTTCGCAGCGCGGGGCGCAGGGGGGCTACCGGCTGGCACGGGCACCGCGGCGGATCCCAATTAGCGCCATTTTGGCGGCGGTGGGAGAATCTCTGGATCCTCTCCCGGCTGAGAGGGCAGGGGCTCAGCAGGAAGGCTCTGCGGATGGGCTGGACTGGGTAACGGAGGCCCTCTGGCGGCGGATCGCCCAGCGGGTGGAGCAGGTGTTGGAGGAAACAACTCTGGAAGATCTCTACTTCGACGCCCGCAGTTGGCAGGCAGCCCAAAGTCAGGGGGGAGGGTTTGTGGTCTGATCGCGCCTGCGGGAGGGAGACCTTGCTGTTTTTTCCGAGTCAGCCAGCCGCTCCCCTGGTGCTGGCGGCGGCTTTGGGTCTGGATTACTGGTTGGCAGATCCCTGGGGGTGGCCCCATCCGGTGCGGGTGATGGGGGCGGTCATCGCCTGGGGCCAGAGTTGCATTCTCAGGCGCTGCCCAACGCCGGCGGCCCAGCGCTGGGGCGGGGCAGCTCTCACCCTGGCGCTGCTGGCGGGATCCTACGCGGCAGGCTGGGGGCTGATCGCCGTTGCCCAGGCTCTCCATCCCTGGGCAGGGATCCTGATGCAGATCATCCTGATGGCCAGTTGCCTAGGGGGGCGCAGCCTGCGCTTTGCCGCCTTGGAGGTGTTGGATCCCTTGGAAAAGGGGGATCTGCCGCAGGCCCGCCAGCGCCTAAGCCGCTACGTGGGCCGGGATACGGAGCACCTGACGGAGGCGGAGATCTTGCGAGCGGTGGTCGAGACGGTAGCCGAGAATACCCCCGACGGGGCGACGGCCCCTTTGTTCTATGCCTTTTTGGGAGGGGCGCCCTTGGCTTTGGCCTACAAGGCCAGCAGCACGCTTGATTCGATGGTGGGCTACCGCCATGCCCCCTTCACCTACCTGGGCACGGTGCCGGCCCGCTGTGAGGATGGGCTGACCTGGCTGCCCTGTCGCCTGACGGTGCTGACCCTGGCCCTGCTCAGCGGGGATCCCTGGGGATTTTGGCAGCGCTGTCGCCGCGACGGGCGGGCGGATCCCAGCCCCAATTCGGGGTGGAGCGAGGCGGCCTTTGCCTGGCGGCTGCAGATCCAGTTGGGAGGCACCAATTTCTATCGCGGCATCCCCAAAGAGAAGCCCAAGGTGGGGATCCCGGCTCGTCCCTTGAGCCCCCAGGTGGTGCGGGAGAGTCTGGGGCTGCTGAGGCAGGTTCTGGGGGTGTGGGGAAGTTGGATGGTGGGAGTAACTCTAGTTCTCAACTCTCCTCTCCCTCTAGGAGAGGGGTTGTAAACTACTCCAGACTAAAGTCAGGAGCTTTTAGTAGCCCTGCAGTCGGCAAACCGACCGCGGACCTCTGGGCTGGTTTACAGCAGCCCCAATCGACCGTTCCCAGTGCCTTAAAAGCCGTTTCTGGTGCCCGCAACACTAGGATAATTCAGAAGCAGCTAAAGCTGCCTAAGCCGAACAGAGGCAGAAAAGGCGAGGTCTTGCAGTCAAAACTGAACGGTCTGGAGCGTCGCATGCGCATGGGAAGGAGCTCCGGGATCCAAGGGCTTTTAATCTTAACGGGTGCTAGCTCAGCGCCCAGCGCTGCAGGGCAATGCCGAGGAGCAGGCCCAGGCCGCCAAAACGCAGCACCTGCCAAAAGGTGGCAGGAACGGGGTTAAACACTTCCAACAGGTAGGCTTGCAGACGTTGTTCCAATTGGCTGACTTCCGCCTGGATTTCAGCCCAGTGTTCGGGGGAGAGCTGGGATAGGCGCTCCAGCTCGCGCAGGTCGGCCAGCCGCGCTTGCAAGATCTCGAGCTTGGCTTGCAGAGCCTCAAGGGAATCGGGGGAATCGGGAGGAGCGGTCACGGCTGCGCCTCGGCTGGGGGGGCGGGGGAACGGGATCCGGCAAACCCGGTTTGGATCTCGTTGAAGGGTTTGGCTTGGATCACCCCTGGGGGGACGGGATCCAACTGGAAGAGGGCGCGAATGGCGTTTTCCACTTCGGTGATGGGGCGGTTGCCAATGGATTGGTAGACGAGGTTGCCCTGGGAGTCAAAAAGCAGGGTCTGGGGGACTTGGCCGCTGTAGTATTGGCCACGCTCATCCCCAGGCAGGAGGGAATCGACAGAATAAGGAATGAAATAGACTCCCCAGCCATAGCGAACTTGCAGGTTGGCCAGGGTGGCTGCGTATTTTTTGCAGTCGCTGCTGTCGTCGATGTAGTACACCAGCAGGGCCGGGATCCCTTGTTCTTTGGCCTGTTTCAGGGAGACACGAGGGGGGATCATGCCGCCGTTGGAGCCATAGAGGGCAAAGATGTTGCCGTCGTAGCGGTCGTCGTTGAGGAGAGCATGGGCAGGCGGAGACAACCAGCCCATTAACACGACGCACAAAGCTACCAGGAGAAGACGCAGCCACAGCATGATTCAAAACAGCATGATCCAGGGAGGATTGTCGGGCAGAGGGGAGGCTCTCTCATTGTGCCATTTTGCCCCGGTTCAGTCTCAGGGGCGGTGGATGATGGCCTCGACCCGCCGTTGTTTTTTCACCGGATCTACGCCCACCAGCCGGATGTAGTCCTTGGGAAAACGGCTGAGGCACTGCTCGACAGCCTGACAGGCAGCGGCCCATTCTCTCAGGTGGGCAACTCCACACTCCTGCCAGGAATGAACGCGGTAGCGGCGCGGATCCGCATGCTCCACCAGGATCTCATAGCCTTGGGCCAGGATCTGGCGAAGCTGGGCCTGCACGTCTGGGTTGAGGGAAACTGGGGCAGGATCGGCCGAGTTGGCAGCCACAGGAGGAGGGGATGGCGGGGAAGCGGGGGGCGGCTCTTGAGGAGCGGAGCGCCGGAGGCCAAGGTATTCCTCGGAGAGGCGACGGGCTTCTACTTGGTGTTGCTCGGCTTTGAGCTGGTGGCCGGCCTGGATCAACTGCTCCAGAGAAAATCGCGGTGGCGGAAACTGGGGGGCGCCCTCTTTGCTTTTGAGCAGGCGAAAGGCAATCCCTTCCAGGCCGACTTCTTGGATAAATTGCCATACCTGCTCGTCGTAGAGCTGGGCGCGCAGGGCGCCGAAAAAGTCGATGGCCTGCTCGGGAAAGGCGTCCACCAGGCGCTCAATCTCCTCAAGAGACAGCCCGTCGGCTTGAAAAATGCCGTGAACGATGTGGATGCGGTCGGTGC
Organism: Thermostichus sp. MS-CIW-15; assembly: GCF_054060575.1. NCBI lineage: Bacteria > Bacillati > Cyanobacteriota > Cyanophyceae > Thermostichales > Thermostichaceae > Thermostichus > Thermostichus sp. MS-CIW-15. The sequence goes on from NZ_JBSSDI010000010.1 coordinate 78,545, forward strand.
GGCTGGGCTCCCAGTAGAACTTGCGCATGCGCCCATCGCGGATGAGGGGGGCATAGAGGGTGGAAAAGTCGTTGCCGGTGGCGATGATGGGCACCCGCGGCAGGGGCTTGGGATCGTAGCTGCCGGGAAGCTGCACGTTGGTGGGGTTGTCGGCGATGTTCATCAGGGTGGCGCTCACCAGTTGGGTGTTGACGGTGTACTGGGTCATGCTGTTCAGGCGACCGGCGCCGGCATCCAGGTCGTTGATCATCAGCACGGCCATCTGGCCAAATTTGCGGATGTGCTCGGCAGCTTCACGGTAGCGCAGGCAATCATACGGGCGGGATCCCCGGCGTCGGGACTTTCCAGCTCGCCCCCCGAGATGTGGACGGCATAGACCTTCATGCGCTCAAAGATGAGGTTGCATTGGAAGGTCTTGCCCTCCCCCTTGCGCCCGTGGATGCCCAAGATGAGCGGAACGGGCACGTCGGGCAGAGGAAGATGATTTTTGGTCAGGTGCAGGGCGACAACTTTAAGAAAGGTGGGGGGGATGTAGTAGCTCATCGGTGAGCTTGGTTGCGAGAGTTTCTATTTCCTCCATTGTCGTTCTGGGAAGTTGGCCCCTGCCCCTCCTCGGCCCAATTCTCGGCGGGCAGCAGGGACAATACTCCAGATAAGTGCTAATTATCTGGACTATCGGCAAGGGGAAAGAGTGCCCACATGGGCGTTGCCATGGGATTACGCGGGAGGTTAGTTTTTGTAACAGTCTTCCGGCAGGGCGGCCCCAGAGATGGCAACACAAGCTTTTCTGGCGCTCTGGTCAGGCCGGCTTAGACGAAAAGCTGTCCATCTAAGGGTGAGATCTTGCTGTTGAATTGCCTAAGCTCTGTGTTGCTGGCTGTCGAAGCCGCCGCTCCCGTCGAGGCGCCAGGGGGAGACAACCTCTCTCCCTTGATCTTGGTGGCGGTGCTGCTGGCCTTGGTGGTCATCTACTTGGCCAGCCGCGTTGGCGGAGAAATGGCCGTTCGCCTGAGTTTTCCCCCCGTGCTGGGAGAGTTGCTGGGAGGGGTGTTGGTGGGCGGTTCTGGCCTGGGGTTACTGGTTTTTCCCGAAGGGCCGCTTTCTGCCGAGGCGTTGCCTACCTTGGCCCAGTCCTCAGCTCTGATGCAGATTCTGCAGGCCACCGCGGGTCTTGACAAGGGATCCCTGGTGCAGGTGTTCTCCTCCCAAAGCCAGATCATCGACATCCTCTCGGAGATGGGGGTGGTTATCCTTCTCTTTGAAATTGGTCTTGAGTCGGATCTGGGGGAACTGTTGCGGGTTGGCCCGCAGGCGGCGGCCGTGGCCGTTATTGGGGTTGCTGTGCCCTTTGCGGCGGGAACACTGGGCCTGCTCTACCTCTTTCACGTGCCTGTCATCCCTGCCATCTTCGCCGGGGCGGCTCTGACGGCAACCAGCATTGGCATCACCGCCCGCGTCTTGGCCGAGCTGCAAAAACTCACCTCCCTCGAAGGGCAGGTGATCATCGGCGCCGCCGTCCTGGACGACGTGTTGGGCATCATCATCTTGGCGGTGGTGGCCAGCTTGGCCAAAACCGGAGAGGTTGACGTCGCCGATGTTGGCCTCATCGTCGTCAGCGCTGTCGTCTTTCTCGTCGGCTCTATCGTCTTGGGGCGACTCCTCAGCCCCTACTTTGTGGCTCTCCTCAACAACCTGAAAGCCCGCGGCAACCCCCTTTTGCCCGCTCTGGTCTTGGCTTTCTTGTTGGCCTACGTAGGGCAGGTGATCCACCTGGAGGCGATTTTGGGCGCTTTTGCCGCCGGCCTAATTCTAGGGGAAACCGACAAGCGCCAGGAGCTAGAAGAACAGATCAAGCCCGTTTCCGACCTGCTGGTGCCCATCTTCTTCGTCTGCGTCGGGGCCAAAACCAACCTCGCCGTGCTCAACCCCACCCTCCCCGCCAACCGCGAGGGGCTGATCATTGCCGTCTTCTTGGTTAGCGTTGCGATTGTGGGCAAGCTGGCCGCCGGCCTGGGGGCGTTCGGCAAGCCGGGCATCAACCGCTATGCCATCGGCGTGGGCATGATCCCGCGCGGCGAGGTGGGCCTGGTGTTTGCCGGCGTGGGAGCGGCCAGCGGGGTTCTCTCCGAGGCTCTCGACGTCAGCATCATCGTCATGGTGATCGCCACCACCTTTATCGCCCCCCTCTGGCTGCGGGGAGTATTGATCGGGGAAGTAGACTCTCCTCCTTCTCTCCTGGATCTGCAGGCAGAAGCATCAGAGCAAGACCGCGTCGAAACCCCATCAGCTCGCTCAGACTCAGAGCAGGTGGGCATTCCTGAGAGTTGAATCACCTCGACTTTCTCCCCAAACGTCCCCAGAGCGTCTGGAACAGCAGCCACAGCGGGTTGCGACGGCGGGATCCCACGTCTTCAACCTTCTCCGCCCTCTCCTGTTGGGGCAAAATCACCCGCATCGAGGGCGGGTCAAACCGCTGCATCGTTGTGGAGCGCCGATCCACCACCTCCGCCTTTAGGCTGCGAAAGCTGACAGACTGGAGATACCGCTGAAACTCTTCGTTCGACAACTGGCGAATGCAATACTGCATCCGCACCTGATCCCCCAACTGGATCTGATCCCCATCCTTGAGATCCCAGCTCAGACATTTCTGCCCGTTTACTGAGATGCCATTGGTGCTGCGCTTGCCTTCGATATTGCCGTCCAACAGCCGGTAGGTGTAGCCACCGCCCTTTTGCGGCAGCCGCAAGAGCAGCGCGTGCTGCCGAGAAACCGCCGCCGAATGGACGACAATGGCGTTGCTGGGATCCCTGCCGATGGAATAGGTGGCGGCACTGAGGGCCACAGCCCGCCGTCCCTGCTCGTCATCGATCACCAGCACATGCCAAGTCTGGGAGGGGGAAGACGCTGGGTCAGCAGGCATCGTTTGGGGTTGGCTTTGCCAGAGAAAGGTTCGGCAGAAGAAGGGCCTTCCTTCATAATGATAGGATAGGGCTTAGCCACCCGCGAGGAATCGTAAACAGCCGCCATGACTGCAACTCCCTCCCTTCTTCAGGAACTTCCCCCCATCTACCCTGGCGTGGCCGTGCGGGTCATCAATCCCAACGATACCTACTACCTCTTTGAAGGACAAGTACAGCGGGTTACCGACGACCATGCCGCTGTCCTCTTCGAGGGGGGCAACTGGGATAAATTGGTTACCTTCCGCCTTTCGGAATTGGAACTGGTGGACAAGTCCCGCCGCTAGCTCCGCTCCGCTTTCCTCTAGAACTTCCCCATGCGCAGCCATTGGCAGGAACCTTTCCTTTGGATCCATGCCGCCGGGATCCTCCTCTTCCCCTTGTGGATTGGGCTAACCGTCATTGGGTTGGCCACCGGGGATCCTCTCCTGTCGGTGGGAGTAGAGCAGGCCGCAGTGGCCGTGGCGGGCATTGGGCCAGTCTTTGCCATGCAGTGGCGCAAGCCCTTCGATGTCTTCAGCCTGTGGGTGGCCGCCGTTCCTCCCGAGGAACTCACCCCCGACCAACGCCGCATTTTGGCTGCCTTCCTCAGCCCCGAACACAAGATCTTGACGCTATTGGCGGCACTCCTGCTGCTGGAAGTCTTTGAGCGCCTCTACGACTTCGCCCCCCTCTTTGCCCCCCTCACCCCTGGCAACGGCACCCGTCTGGCCGGCCTGGCCATAGCCGCCTTCGGGTTTTGGGGGGCCAACCTGTTCTTGCAGATCCCCCTTGCTGCAATACGGGTACTTCTCCTCAGCGAGCCGGAGCTGGCCCAACTGGATCCCATCCCTGCTGAGGAGATCGAGAGCCGCTTCTCCGTTGTTGGCGATCGCCACACCCCGCTGTTGCAACGGCTGCTGCGCCGGATTGCCGCAGTCCCATCGCAGGCACAAAAAGATGGAAATCAGAGACTCGACTGTAAAGTAGAAGTAGCCGAAGCTGCAGGCTCAGATGCCGAATCCGAAGGACGGGAGGCTGCCACACCGGAAACGACCCCTGACTTCACTTAGACAGGTTGCTGGGACGGATTTCTACCCCAAAGAAACTGCAGCTCGATGCTAGAGTGGATGGGATCGAGACTGTTGTCTGACCATCGGCGTTCTCCTGATCTTCGAGGCTACCGCACCGGCAATGGCGAGCAACTTTTCCTTCCGCTTTAAACAGTTCACCCAACGCCTCAGAGAAACCACCCAGCTTCCCCAGTTTTTCACCGAGCAAGCCACCAGCGAAACCCAAAACCTCGCGCGGGAGTTGGCATTGGTTGGGGAATACGCCACCCAGCTCAGCCAGGTGGTGATGGAGGTGGACTTCCTCAACCAGCTCTACACCCGTCTTTTGAACGAGCGGGAAGTGCTGCAGCAGGAAAAAGACAACTTAGAAGCGCGGGTCTTCGAGTTGCAGCAGGAGCGCAACGAGACTGAACCCCAAGTGATGTACCTACGTGAACAACTGAGCCAGGCCGCCTTTCAACTGGAGCAAACGCAAAACCGCGAGCGCAGCCTCAGCGAGCGGGAACGGCAACTGTCGGAGATCGTGGCCCAACTGGAGCGCCGGCGGGCTGTGCTCAACCAGGCCATCGAAAACCTCACCAACCAAGAGGCCGATTACACCGTTCGCAACAAAGAGCTAGAGGCCGTCATCAAAGATAACGAGCGCAAAGCCAAGCAATACCTAGAAGCCGCCAACCACTACCGGGCGTACTTGGAAGAGCTGAACGCCCAGATACAGGAAGCTCAGGCCAAGCTGAGGAGCCTCGGTGTTGAGCCCAAACCCGCCGACCTGCCGCGGCTTGAGGATATGGAAAAGCCAACTCCCATCCCCACGCCGCCGCCCTCTACTCCCATCGGCTACCCACCACCCCAACAGCCTCCTCCACCCCAGTCGGGCGGCTACTGGTCGGACAGCCCCTTCGATGACGATCCCTGGAGCTAGGGGCTATCCCAACAGCGCTTGTAAGTCAGCTCTGCGGCAAAGCTCAGTGCCCTCTGCCCTGAGCCGCCTTGGGAGAGCTGAGGGAGACGCGTACCCTAAAGAAGAGATCCACAGTAGGGGATCCAGCGTCCAGTTACACCCAAGCCAGACCTATGGAACTGACTGTGCCGGATTTGCAAGCCCTCAGCCAATGGGATCGGCAGTTCTGCCGCTTTGCCGAGCAGCAACAGCTCCTCAAGCCCAAACAACTGGCCTTGGCCCTGAAGATCCAGCGGCAGCAGCACGGCCCCCTGGCCTTGATCCTCTGGCAGTTGGGGTTTGTGGGCCTGCAGCACTTGGCGCAGTTTTGGGAGAGAGTATCTGGCGACGCTGACCCGGAGCTGCTCCAAGACAAGGCCTTCGGCTGACAAAAAGGGTGACTGCTGCCGTCTGTTTTCCTGGCCGAGGAGCGAGACTGCAGTATGGCCTTTTCGGACTCCACCGTCACTCATCCTGAAAGTCCTGTAGCGGTGAGCTGCGGCTGATACATTTACGCTGAACACTGCTGAGCATTACTGCTCAGCGGTGAAGCGATAGCATTCTGTCCGTTTCCGTTGTCACTACGCGACGCTGAC